>JBPCUI010000306.1:0-16642 GCA_051011235.1 Flavobacteriaceae bacterium | reverse complement strand
TTCCGGTGAAGGTCTTAAGTCGATTATCCATAGGCCTTCCAAACCCGTTTTTTGGCTAATACCCATGAAGGGTACCATTAGTAATAATAGTAATATAATCTTTTTCATTTCTCTAATTTGTCTTTATGGAATAGGCCTTCGAAGGGTTTACCGAAAGTAATAAATTTATATCCGAATCCTCAAACCCCCTTGCTTTTAATTCAGGAATCAATTGTTTAAAAATAGTAGTATAGGGTTGTATGTTTTGAACTGGTTTTTGAGGGTCGAACCATCCGGCATCGTGGGAAATCAATATATGGTTCAAAATGCCATTTTCCTTGGCGTATACTAATTTATCTACATATTTTTCCCATCCCCAGCCAATCCCATCCAAACTAATCCAGCATCCTATTTCAGCTGCCTTGAGGTAGTTAGAAAGTTCATTTTCATTCTGGGCATGGACCCAAATAAAGTGTTGAGGTGCTACATTCCTTTCCTTCAAAATATGGAGCTGTGGCCAAAGAGCCTTGGCTTGACCGGTATGAGATGCAATGGGAAGTCCGGTTTCAATGTGAGTAAGCGCCGCTGCATCTACTATTTTTTGGTGAATGGTATCAAGTGGGCTGGCATTATCTACGCCAATTTTAATAAACCCGGGCTTTAGATCACTTCCATCAATACCATACTTCACTTCATCAATCCATAATCCTGCAATTTCTTCTGACGATAATTTCTTTATCTTTTCTGGCAGGTATCTGTTTTTACGGGCACCGTAGTAGCCGGTATTGGTAAGTATATGCAATCCTTCAAGTTCGGATAATCTACTTAGCAGCAACGCATCCCTTCCCAGATACTGAGGAGTAGCATCCACAAAGTAAGTAACCTGAAATTCCTTTAACTCTTTGAGGTAACGCAACATGGTATTCACGATACTATCACGATTCCATTCAGCTGGGCGAATACTGTCTGCTCCAATGAAATCTACCAATATATGCTCATGAGATAACCAGATAGCTCCAGGGATTACAGTCTCTTTTCCTACTGTAGTTTGAATAGTTCTTTGTTCCATGGATGAACACCCATAAATGAACCACATCAGATTTACAATAACGAGTATTTTCATTAGTTCCTAGTTGGCCTGATGATTAATTCGAAGTCCAAAGTAATACGTCCACCCGATAAAGAACAGCTGTAACGGGATACGAAAGATCAAGTAAACCGGACCGTATTCCATCCCACCGAGTTCAATCTTCTTCATCGATCCTATTATGTTTGCCGGCAGAACGCATAAAAAGAATAAAATAAGCAATACGCTTGTAATACGCGATGTTCTTTTAATTATCAATCCAAGTGCTGCTGTTAGTTCGACAATACCAGTTGCATGAACGGTTTTTTCCTTATATGGGATTATTTCTGGCAACATGGCTATCATTGGTTCGGTATTTGTAAAATGAGCAATCCCTGTAAAAACAAGCATAAAAGACAAGGCGAGTCTACCTGTAAACGAAGTGCTTATAAGCTTTTTCAAAAAAATACGATTGACAAAAAATAACACAAAAAAGGCGGTGAGTAGCAGAATTAAGGGGGCCATGAATAAAAACGTATTTGATTACGATAGTTTGTAATTTAATATACTAAAAGTAGTCCATAGGATGAATTGAAATCTCTGTAGGTATTAGACCCGGATTAGGGCTTGTCATCATACTGGGAATATAATAGCGAATAGCACTGGTAGCAAATATACCCTTATCAAGACAATGATACCCAGTGATGCGAGTATCTTAAAAAATCTGGGAATTAAGGCGATATGTTTGTAAAAAGACATAAAGGCCCAGATCAGGACCGCCATATAGATCAGTGTCCAGACTTCGATTGGCAAATAAACCGCAAAAATATGCCTGAAAATAAAAACTATTAATGTATTGATTATCAAGGCAATACCATTAAAATAAAAGGATACCACCATCAATTCTGTATAATTGTAATCAGCCCTACGGAAAAAAGTATTGAGAACTAGAGGGATAAAGACGATAAATAAAATAGTGCTGCTCAGGGCATATTCCGTTCCCAAATTTAAATTCCAGTATTCTATGCTACTACTAAATTCCTCCGATATATTAGGATAATAGTTATAATGATATTCTCTTATCAGTCGGTCCTTTTCTGATAGAAAATCGATCAGTGCCTGCAGTGCGGCTGCAATGATTAGAAATTTAGAGGGACTGGTAAATCGTTTACGTTTACCCTCAACATACATTTTTCCGACTTCTCCCGGCTTCTTGGCAAGATATTTTAAAGTGTAAAGAAAACCCTTTTGGATATTGAATTGATCATTCAGGAAATTCTCAATAAGGTTCCTGAAGGCAAGACGATCGTTAGCCGTTTTGCGCTGTCCGCAATTATTACAAAATGCACCCTGAAAATCACTGTCGCAATTTTTACATTTCATGCCCGCTCAATAATGGAATTTACAATTGAATGCTAAATGTAAAAAAATACTGCTTGAAATGAGGTAATTACCAAAGTTGACTTAGCCGGATTTATGAAGCAGTTGGGTAATCATCTCCCTAAAACAACTGACAGGCTGACTTTTATCATATTTTGACCAGCCAGGTTCTCTTATGTTTGCTTCGAATTTGTCATAGACACAGAGCAAAGATCCAGATATGAAAAGAAGAGTATTGATCATGGGTGCTGCGGGTAGGGATTTCCATAATTTCAACACCGTTTTCAGAGATAATGACAGGTATGAGGTAGTAGCATTTACGGCTACCCAGATCCCTAATATCCTAAATCGAAAGTACCCGGCCAGTCTTGCCGGCAAATTGTATCCGGATGGAATTCCGATTTATGACGAAAAAGAAGTAGAACGGCTTGTAAGCGAGCTTGAGGTTGACGATGTTGTCTTTTCTTATTCCGATGTTTCCTATGATTATCTGATGCATAAATCCGCTTTAATTAACACTGTGGGCGCCAATTTTGTTCTTTTAGGAAGAAGTGATACTTCAATTAAAAGTTCAAAACCGCTCATCAGCGTTGGCGCAACACGGACAGGCTGTGGCAAGAGCCAGACCTCGAGAAGGCTTGTAGAAATCCTGATGGAGCAGGGGTTAAAGGTAGTGGCGATTCGGCATCCCATGCCCTATGGAGATCTTGAGGCCCAACGCGTACAGCGCTATGCACAATTGGACGATCTGAAACGATACGATTGTACAATTGAAGAGATGGAAGAATACGAACCACATATCAGTCGCGGAAACGTAATCTACGCAGGAGTCGACTATGAAGCCATTTTGCGTGCAGCTGAAAACGATCCTGACGGTTGTGATATAATCGTTTGGGACGGTGGGAATAATGATTTTCCCTTTTATCAATCGGATTTACATATCACCGTAACGGATCCGCACAGACCGGGCCACGGTACCCAATATTATCCCGGGGAAGTATGTCTGCGTATGGCCGATGTGGTGATTATCAATAAAATTGACAGTGCCAGGCCAGAAGATATTGCATTCGTAAGAAAACAAGTGGGCGAATTAGTTCCCTCTGCAAAAGTGATAGACGCGGCATCGCCTATCCGCGTCAATGATACCTCCGTGATAAGCAAGAAACGAGTATTGGTGGTAGAAGATGGACCAACGCTTACGCACGGAGGTATGACACTAGGGGCCGGAACGCTGGCAGCAGAAAAATTCGGGGCCGCTTCATTGGTCGACCCAAGGCCATTTCTTGTAGGCGAACTAAAAGACACTTTTGAGAAATACCCGGAAATAGGAACATTGCTTCCCGCAATGGGCTATGGTGAAAAACAATTGAAAGATCTGGAAGCCACAATCAATCAGAGCGATGCAGATGCAGTTGTGATAGGCACCCCGATAGACCTCAACAGGGTCATTGATATTCAAAAACCCAACATCAGGGTATTTTACGATCTGCAATCCATTGGCAGTCCAAGCCTGGAAACGGTTATTATCGATTTTCTCGAAGCAAATGGAATAGGGGCCGAATTGGAAGAAAAGATGCTGTAGGATTAACAAAACTATTTTTCAAAAAGTGCCACAGCCCTGACCGGAGAGCCGGTTCCTCCTCTTATTTTTAAGGGAAATCCTATAAAGCGAAACTGTCCCCGATTAATTAATAGATGCAGGTTTATGAGGTTCTCATAATGTGTAAAAGACAACTCACCACAGATGCGGTGAACCTCTTTATTTGATTTGCCGGGAATCCCGGGCGACATAGTCTCTACTCCAAATGCAGCGATTTTCTGTTCTCCTAACCAACGTGCCGCAGCGGCTGTTATACCAGGACCATTAGGCCATTTGGCAGTATTGTAGGCCCTTCTGTAATGATCTGTATACAACAACACCGTCATGCCCGACACTATTTTAGTCTTAGCACGCAAGGCGGCGGCAATTAATTCTTCAGTGTCGATCAATTCGCCAGCTGTTTTATAAGAAAGGTCTAGGCAGATCCCTGTTGTGTAAAAATTAGAAAGCGGCATCCGGTCTATGGTGTGATCTTTGTATGGAATCCCCATATGGCTAAGCGCATCGACATGGGATCCGGTGTGTTCTCCCATTTCCAATTTGAACACACTAGGTGTGGCGTTTTTGGCATCCTTTAATCCTTCCCATTCCTCGTGGGTACTATGTACACTTATCTTAACTTCGGGCAGACTTTTGTATACCGGCATTCCGGTATAAATCTCCTGGCTCAGGTCAATTAGTTCCATGCTATCGTTAATTTCTTATTAAATCTGTGAACTATCCGTTTTTCAGGATTTGATCTGCCGCCCTCGGATAGATTCTGCCGATTAAACGCAATAGCTTTGTCTTGCCGATATTGCTCTCGTATTTATTCCTTTTAAAATTTCGCATAAACTCATCAACGAGCTGCTTGGTAGATAACTTCCCGCTGCCACGCCCTTTTGTCATAGGCGTTTCTACCAAAGGAGGAATGATCTCAAATACTTTAACAGGGCTGTTTTTGAGCTGATACCTGAGTGATTTGCTGATATTGTGTAAGGCCGCCTTGGAAGCGCAATATACAGGCGCCGATTTTTTAGGATGGAATGCCAGTGCTGAAGTGACATTAATAATTGCGGCCTGCTTTTTTGAGCAGAGGTGGGGTAGGAGGCCATAAATCAAATGCACCGGACTTGTAAAATTTACTTTGATCTCCCTGGAAATTTTATGAAAACCATCTTCTTCATCCACGAAGTTGTAGTTATACTGAATTCCGGCATTGTTGATCAACATATTGATCTCCGGATAGGTGTTGAGGCAATGGCCCAACAAGCTGCGTACAGCTTGTGAGTCGGCCAGGTCGCAGACTACGGTAGAGACCCTGGGAAACTCAGTATGTAAATCATTCAGTTTTTCCGGATTGCGCGAAGCAACTATTAGCTTATTACCCAAAGCGTAAAACTGCCTGAGCAATTCAAGGCCAATTCCTGAAGTGCCACCGGTAAGGAGGATCGTATTATTGGTTATTTCCATGTTCTTTGTTTGAAATATGAGGTATTAAAGAAAGACACTGCTTTAAAAGTAAGGATTCTTAAAAATAAAAGATCGGATTTATACTCCTCTAATGCCGCTTAGTTTACAAAACATATTGCGATTCAAGACGTTGTTTTAAAACATAACCAAATCAGCCATCTTTGAAAGCCCTTGCTGTATACCTGCTTTTATTTCTGCTTGCCCTTAGTCTGAATGCCCAGGAAAATGGGTACTATGGCCTTCAGGGGGTCTATGCTTTCACTGGAGACACGTATCATCCGGCCGGAGGTATTAGCATGGAAGGGATGTTCGGGAAACGGCTGAGTGTTACATTTTCAGTTCTCTATGGCCCCATCGATGCGGATCAGTATTATTTTTATACCGGTGGCGGACAGGCACTGGGCGTATATCTGATTAAGAAAGGTTTTGAAAATACCAGTGATTTGGTTTATGCCTTACCTCTGGGGCTTATAAGTTTTGTGATACCGGAGAGTATAGCCTATCGTATACCTATTGCGGATAGCTCCCAACTAGCAATATATCTTGCACCTTTCAGTTACGAAGTCATAAGAAACACTGCTGCCGAGACATCTGTAGAACAAACTTCCTACGAATTAGGCCTACGGTATTATTTTGAAGCAAATCACTGGATCTATATTGTCCCCAGAATTGGCATGAAAGGATTTTACGGAGAGCGGGCACTGGGAGCGAACTATGGGTTGAGTGTACTGCTGAAGGCTAAGAAAAAACAGTCCGAATAGTATGTATAGTTGGGGAATATTCCTTAATTACGCCTTATTATATTCTACTCAGGCAAAGGGATCTTATTAAATAACATGGACTGATCCGGACAATCTCCTTTTGGTGATTCACAGACAAGGCGTAGTACCTCATTTGAGATTTTCCCTCGAAACAAGAGCAATTCTGTTTCCTCTTCGTCGGTTTTGACCGGTAATTTTCTGGTGATCTTGCCCGGTATAACCGATCTCGCATTAAACAACTTGCTTGCACCCAACACGAAATGTATACTATCTTTTTCTACCCTGAGTTTTGTAAGACTATTTGTATAGTACCATTGACCTTTGCCTCTTTTTGGCTCAGTTCTGTAGTATAAGCCGTAGTATTTACCATGTAGTGTATCAATGAGTATGTATTGATTTTGCTGACCACTGGTAGATTGATATTCGTAAAAGCCGTTGATTGGAGTGTTGGGAATCCTTGAGGATATTTGCTCTTTTGATTTGGAATTGGAGTTACAACTGATAATAGCAAGGAAGAGCAATAGCTTTGGTAGCTTGTTCATATGCTTGGTTTAGAACCGAAATGAATATTTAAAATTAGCGGGAAACTAAAAAGAGAGGATAGCATCAAAAGTAAGAAATTTCCGAGATATATTTTAATTTAAGGGCAGCAAACTTTTATTAGGATACAAACTCCATCGCGATGGTTGATAATCAACACATTGAATTTAATCGCAATCTGATTTTTGGATGTAATTATCGATTTTTATGGTTTATCCAGCGTAAACAGAGTCTTACCAAAGTCCTCTATTAAAGACTTTTCACTCGGGATCCAGATCTCTGTGGTATAAACAAAATTACTATCCAGCGGATGCCCTCCTGCAGAATGAACCAGGCCATCATCTGTTCCCCAGCGCGTTAAAATGGAGCCTGATACCGATCCGTCCGGGTTCGGCTGGTAAAACAGATACGGTCTTTTGAGTTCGTCCAGGCCAAAACTCACTTCGAATATTGTATCCCGATAGAATGTTAACCTGTTCTGATCATCTATTTCCACCAGATATTGCTCGGGTTTGCAAGCCAGGTCGTGCAATAATACATAGACATTGTGTTTGTGACCATAGGCCCAGTCGGCCAATTGCTCGGGACTGAATATTCTCACGGTGTCTCGCTTATCGTAATAGCGAACACGTCCTTCATCAGCGGTGATCACAGCCTTAACATGAAAACTGTCGTTCTGTTGTTCAATGACCAATTCGAAAGTGTCGATCGCCCGCCAAATTTCGGAAGTGTAGGGGAGTGGCATTTGCGGTTCTGTATGCTGAGCTTTGATATACAGACTTTTAAGTTTGCACCAGGCTTCTTTACCTCCGATGGCCTTAAACATACTGTCTGCCCTAACTACCGCTGCATTTTCACCTTGGAAACTAATGGTTTTTTTGCGTTTTTCTGAGCAAGCGAATCCGCATATTACTACCGTGAGTAAACAACACCTGATGAGATTACCCGTGACCATTCTTCTGATTTTTAGATGAAATTACGACATGTTTTTGTGAAACCTTAGCCAATTAGCAAAAGCTTAAGAATGTCAAGCACCGCTACTGGCAAGCCGATATACTAAGAATATTCTCTATTTCTGATTTTTGAGAAATATGGATTTGGGCAAGTGCATGGTTACAAGCAAATGCGGTAAATCTACCACCTCTGCTATTTTTAGATCGGCAACCAATGAACAGAGCATATAAGCCTCTTCCCAGCTCATATTTCTGGTCGATACTAAATGCTCTACCATATATTCCGTAGCCTTTTGTGCTGCTTCATCCAGGGAAGTACCATAGCCGGTGGTAGCATAATAAGTGTCTGTTTCATATTGAGGCTCTGAGATTGTGAAATTCTTTCGAATGCTCAGACGATACCTTATACGCATAGGGCATTCTATGGCTGTTCCACAAACTTCACCTAAACCCTGTACCGCATGCGTATCGCCAATGGAAAATAAGGCTCCTTTTACAAAAACAGGGAAATAAACGGTGACACCTTTTACAAGATGAGGATCATCCATATTCCCTCCATTGGCCCGGGGGGGTATTGTATTTAGCATCTCCTCTGTTGGTGGTGCCACTCCCATAACACCCGCGAAAGGTTTTAAAGGAATCCGGATCCCATCCGCGAAGTCAACAGATTGGTCTTCTTTATTTAGTTTATAGGTCTTAAACAGACTAATTTCCTCTTCGTTTGGTAAAAATCCAAAACCCGGAGATAAAGCGGTCCATCCCCATTCTCCCGGTTCGAGTTCCAGCAATTCCACAGCAAGTACATCGCCGGGTTCAGCTCCCTCTACGTAAACCGGCCCGGTTATGGTATGCACCTTGTCCATATTAATATTATGCATCTCTTCTTCAGTAGATTCCAGGTTGAATTGTCCACCAGTGGCTTCGTGGGTAAATGCTTCAATAACGCTGCCGTCAGGAACACGGATTGCCGGAGGAATGGCACTACTGAACTTATTATGTGTCTGATCGGCCGTTAAAACGAAATCGGGTTCCGGTATTGTTTCCGGCAGGGGAGTTTGTTCTTTTTCAATAGAATTACATCCCATAAGCAGGATGAATATGGTAGTACAGGTATAAAATCTCATATTATTTTTTTTTGTGTTTTAATTGATCTGAAGAAAATTCACCCTTTTAGGTTAATGGCAATGAGGCAAACCAATCGACGAATGCCCCCCAGGGTTTTAGTTGAATCCGAAATATGATTATTGAATGTACTAATACATACAGTAATAGCCCAAGCGGAAAGACCCATCGTCCTTTCTTTTCATTTCGATCTCTGATAATAAGTGCTATAAACAGGGCATATACAAGCCCGATGGTCCATAAATAAGCAGCTATGTCAATTTCAGGGCCGGGAAAGAATACATTTGATAACAGGCGTACCAGTGCAGGTTCTATGAGTACAATTCCGGCCAGGATCATACCCCTGGCATGTATGGCCATTTGTTTTCGGTATCGAATAGCAATCCCATAGCCGGCACTGAAGATGATCAGGTCTTTGAAGGGAAACCAAAGCTCGATATAACGTCCCGGCGACTGAGGATCGAGGCGACTGTGGGCCAGTAAAATGATTGAAATATAGAGCAGGGGTACCACCAAATAAGACAGCTTCCCTATAAGCCTGTGCAAATCCAATTGTTTTCTGTAGACCAATAAGGGCTGAACTATAAGGAACAAGATCCAGAAAACAGCCAAAACAGCGTGAAAATGGAAATAGAATGTAAAATCAGCTGTTCCGTCGAAGAATTTAGAAAAATAGGAAGGCCAGAATCCAGCAAAAGCCAATAATAACAAGCCTATAAAAAAATAGCCTGTCTTTTTAAACTGTAGCGTGCTCTTTTTGGCCACGTGTTGGTTGGTTGTGGTTTAAAAATACTAAAAAAATAGTCAGATTGTTTCCGGATCCGGAGCATGCCAGATAGATACTTTTAAATATGACCCAATATCAAAACCACATGGGTAACCATATGTGCTAAAATGGCCGTCTCCAGACCTTTTCTCCAGTAGAGCCAACCAAAGACCACTCCACCAAGAGAATTAGCGAGAATAATATAGAGTAGCACTGTCAGATCAACTGTTTCCAACAGCAAATATGCCAACGGAAGATGAAGAAGAGCAAATATAATTGCAGAGAGGATTATGCCCACCCAGTAGGTCATAGGCTTTAAAGAACGGCTTATTCGAAAGCTTAGCCAAACAATGCCCGTCATGATCCCGAACCGCACGATTATCTCTTCCGTAAACCCACCATAGAGAAACCGGACTATTGCAGAAGGGCGAAACTTTTCCCCCAACTCAAGAAACTCAATAGGTAGATATGGTTGAAAGAACAATGTGCAAAGTGTAATGAGAAGCCCACTGAAAAGACCTCCTCCAACGGCAATGATCGCCAATGGATAGAGACCGGGTAATTTTTTACCAAACAGCCATTTCTCAATTATTGGGAGCGTTAGATTTACTTTGTCGTAAAACAGCGTACCAATTGTTATACCGAGGATCAGAAAGATCGTCGGGTTAATCAATAAAAGACCTTTGATTTGCCAGCTGGTGAAAGATTGGCTCAATATTTCTCTGGCTTCCTGGGGTAGGGGAAACTCCATCGAAATTGTAGACAGTACACCGCTGAAACCGAGAAGGAAGAGCACCAGACCCAGTTTGAATTTGCTTTTCATTCGCTCTACATCCCCCAATTTGCAAGAATACATAAAAGTAAGAAAAATCTTAATACGTATTAGGCCAATGGAAAATAATTTAATCTTGTTATTGTTTCGTTTTGGAAATAAATGTGACGGAATAGCACAGTTGCCGCCGTAAGAATTAGTGAAATTAGGGTTTCAAAGAAAAGAGGATTGCTCTCCTCAATAGGAAATATAAAGAACGATCCGGCAAATACAGTAAGCCAAAGAAGAAAACCGATGAGCAGTATTTTCCCAATTCGCCAGAGCATAATTAGACCATTAATGGTCGATATTGTATCATTTTCTTGATAAGTACGATCTGTCCCAGATGATAATAGCTGTGTTCCTGAACACCTAAAAGGTTCCTGAACCAATTGCCGTATTTTTCATCTGCCATTAGTTCCTTGAGCTGTTCCTCGGACAATTTTTCCACTAAAGAGGTAAATTCCTCGGCCTCGGACCAGGTTTTGTCGAGCATTTTTTGCCAGTCGGCCTCAGAACGAAGGTCGGGCATATCATAACTGTATTTATCATGCGCGTCTAGCGGACCTCCTTTTAAAACCTTAATTACGGCACTTACATAGTAATTGATATGGAAAACCAACATGGCAATGGTATTAAGCTCACGGACCCTGGTGGTAGCCTGTTCCCAGTCTACGCCCTCCAGGGCTTCCTTGAGGCTGGATCCGACGAAGTTTGGACCAAAATGCAGATCCCTAAAATTTTTTGCTAGTTGTTTGGAATGATTCATCAATGTGAAAATTTGAATGATTAATAATTATAATCGAAGGCTTATTCCCTGGTTTCACCCCGGGCAGGCCTGAATGTGTAACCGGCAAAAAGGAGTCCTAACAACGTCATCGATATTAGGTAATCCAGCACATTGGCCAATGTGTAATCCAGAGGAAACATAAACCAGTTCTTCATAGGTATATCGGTCATAAAACTAATCACAAGCCCTATAGATATAGTAGCTCGGAGTATATTTTTAAATGAGTGGTCGGCGAGGCCTCGCACCAGACCCAATACCAGGACCACTATAATCAGATTAAATATCAGGTCCCATAAAAAGTTCATCGGATCCATAAAGGCAGTACTTCCCGATTTATAAACCATCAGGGTAATCCGCGGGCCCTCAGCTAGTTTTGCCTCTACTTCCTTAAGGGCTTCATCGCTTTGATCTTGTGGCATACCAGGGTAGTGGTAGACCCCGTCTTCTGTCAATTGTTCTTTTAGCTGATTGGTATTCAATGCGCTCTCGGGGATTGAATTCATGCTGTTTGCGTGAAATGGAAGGGCCATCCACGATACTGCATTCCAGATAAAGATTATCAGTGTCCCCAGAATAAGGGTAATGATTGTGCGTTTCATAATTGATTAGGTTTTGAAGGTTCTTAAGTTGTCAAATAAATTTAGAAAATTGTGCTGATCTTGCCAAGTATAACATCTATTTTAGCTGCTTTAATAATTCACTCTTCTTGTTCTTAAGGTAGTCCTTTTCCAGATTGTTATTTACAGTATCCAAAGCTTTATCAATATGAACCAGCGCCTGGCTTGGATCATCAATGGCCCGAAAGTAGTCAGACATGGCGCCGTGGTATAAATAAGCCCGTTGATTTAGGTCTTTGGCATTTATAAGATTTAAATAGTCAATAGACGCCTCGTATTCTTCCATTTGCATACAAACTACGGCCATGGTCAGCACATAGGAAGGCACGGGATGCTGATCGTAAAGGCATTGGTAGTATTTTAATATTTTTCTCCAGTCAGTGTGTTCGAACTTCTTGGCTTTTATATGTTCGGCCGCAATAGCGGCTTCGTAGTGATAAGCTGAAAAGACTTCTTCCTGGACTGCTTTGTACATCATTGTATTGCCCATTTCGATATAAGGCAGATGCCATTGCGACCTGTCCTGGTTCCTGAGATCCAAAAGCGCACTTTCAGTATTAGTCTTTGTATCTATACGGGCTGCGTGAAATGCCATCAGGGCCATTAATGCGTATGCGTTTGAATTACGAGTATGATTATTCTTTAAGACCAACTGGCATAAACGCATCGCTTCAATACAGAGTTCCTTGCGCACCAGCATTCCTTGCTGATTCGAATGAAAACCCTCATTGAAAATAAGATAGAGCACTTCCAGAACACTCTCCAGTCGATCGGGTAGTTCATTTCCGGAAGGGATCTTAAACTCCATACCGGAAGTTCGTACAGTTTGCCGGGCGCGATGCAGACGCTTGTTCACACTTTGTTCCTTCATCAATAGTGCGGAGGCGATCTCACGTGTACTGAAACCTGAGACTGTCTTTAAGGCAAAGGATATCCGATCGCGGGGATCGAGTTTAGGATGGCAGGCGGTAAAGATCATCCTGAGTTGAGCATCATCAATCTCTGTGTCCAGGAAGAGTTCATTGATCGCGATAGCGTCGGCGCCTTGTCTCAGCAAAGGCCGATGCTTTTTTTCGGTCTGAATTTTTCTGAAAATATCGAGGAGCCGGTTTTTGGATGCCTGCATCAACCAGGCTTCAGGATTGTGTGGTAATTGCTGCCTCCAGCTGATACTGGCCTTAACAAAAGTATCCTGCACCGCATCCTCGATCATGTCCAGGTGTTGCAGCCCGAATATTCGCGTCAATACAGAGACCATCTTTCCGCTGTGGTAGCGGAAGAGATGGTCTATGACTTTGTCTTCCATCAGCGATCAAAAACCATAATTTCGCGAATTTCAACGGTACCTCCAAGATCGTAATCCGGATAATCCCTGGCGACCTCCTGTACGGCATCAAAATCCTTTGCCTCAACTACGTAATAACCACCCACAATCTCCTTGACTTCTGCCGAGGTGAGGTCTGTAACCGTTCTGCTCCCGCCACTAACGCGCCTGATCTGAGGTGTTAAGGCATTGCCACCTTTTAATATTCCAGCCTGGGCCATTTTATCGTTCCAGCTGAACCATTTGGTCATGCGGTTTTGCAGGTCCTCGGGTGAAAGACCGAGATCGGTGTAATCGGCGCCGATAAAAATCATCATAAAATCTTTCATAATACTATTGTTTATATTGTTTGTATACCTAAGACGTGCAACCCCTCAAGAAATAGGACAATTATTGGAATTTTAGTCCGGAACTGATACAGCCCTATTTTAACGCCCGAATTCATAAGTGGCAATTTGCAGGCCGTTGTCATAAAGTTCTGTATCTCTGAGTTCCAATTTTGCATTTGTTTTGGATGCACCAAATATTGGCACACCCTGGCCGAGCAAGATAGGATTGATCTTAACTTTGAGCATATCTATTAGTCCGTGATCGAGAAGCCATCCGGCAAAAACTCCACCACCGCACAAATAGACATCCGTAGAGGAGTCATCCCTTATTTCCATGACCTTTTCTATTGACGGCTTTTCAATATGGACCTGGGGATGACTTGAAGGCAGTTCTAAGGATCGCGAAAATACATAGTGTTCCATGTGCCCATAGGCGGGTTGGCCGGGTTTGAGCCCGTACTTGTATCCAAATTCATAGGTCTTCCTGCCCATAATGACTGTTTTGTAGTCTTGAAGATCCTTGAGATATTTTGTCACCCCGTCTCCTTCACCTACAAAAAGGCTG
This sequence comes from Flavobacteriaceae bacterium, assembly GCA_051011235.1. Lineage (GTDB taxonomy): Bacteria > Bacteroidota > Bacteroidia > Flavobacteriales > Flavobacteriaceae > JAHEJJ01. The sequence goes on along the minus strand of JBPCUI010000306.1, from coordinate 2,587 downwards.
ATATCTTCTTCCGGTCCGGAAATATATCCGTCCAGTGATGCGGCGACATAGTAGACTATCTTAGGCATGATCAATCAAGTTAGCAAATAAAATAAGACCATGGATAAGGCTGCAGCACATAACGATTCTATCATTGTTTGCTACGATGCGGCAATAAACCTAAAATTGCTCAGTGTTTTTCCAGACCCGCCAGGTAGTCTTCCAGCAAAGCTTTTAAATTCTGGGCGCTTTGCCTCCCGCTCAGGGCATATGCCTTGTTTAAACCTTCCAGCTAGTTTTTTGCCGTTAGCAGGTTGATGATATTGTCACGGTCCGGGTGCTCCAAATCGTTTAAAAGAGGAAGGCCTTCAAAAGGTGTCACCTCTATACTTTTCATGAATTCCGGTATCCTTTCGGTCGCAGCAACTGTAGAGTTAAAATCGAATTGTTCAGCATAGATCCTCGACCCAATAATATGTGATAAGATCCATTCGTTATTCCGCTCGTTACTATCTATTATATTCGAGGCACTGGTATGGTAGGCGATGATTTCCTGCCGCACCGAATCCGAACTTATCAGATTTAGCCGGCCAGACGATTTCATATCGTCCATTACCGTATTGCGATGGTCTATACGGGAAATGCGACCCACATTGGTCATGTGTTCGATCAGTAGCTGTTCCTGAATTGTCTTTTGTTCTTTGTAGCACAACAGCAGCGCGTCTGCACTTTTCTTATGTTCTTCAATTTCACTGATCCCCTGAGTATAGGCGCCTATGTCATAGTTCAGGTCCGAGATAAGTCCCTTGATGTAATTAATCTCAAGGCTGTGGTTCTTCTTATTTTCATTCCAGTTGTTGATCTGAAGGGCAATCAGAATCCCGATTACCACCAGAAGGATTTCGCCCAGGGCATAAAGAAGGTATTTACCAAAAGTATTCTCACGAAGCAGCTTGCGCCTGATCCTTCTAAAGAAGGTAAGCATAACAGATAGTATGAGTTAGTTACCCCAAAATAGCAAAAAATCCTTGAATCCATCTTTAACAGGACTGAATCCAAACATAGGCCTATGACAGCGCTACCTGCTTAGTGGTGTTAGCACTTATCTGCAATAAGAAGCCTTATTTATGGACGTCCAATGGATCCTGAGTAACGGTGGTTTCCTCACCTTTTACATATTTGTCCAAAAACCGGATAAGCCGTGAAGTAATAGATTCGAGCTGACTGGCATCGCCATGAGATTGTGGGGCCACAGCCTGGGAGTTATAGGTAAAATGATTCCCGTTCTCAACTATAAGCCCATAGCTTGGACTGGGTGAATGTGTAAAGCAGTAGGCGGCATAAACATTTTCTCTGCCATTGTTTACTGCCTGGCCGTATTCATCTTCTCCGTAGTAATAGGCAGTTGGGAAGTCCAATCCTTCAAAAAACTCTGCCTGGTAGTAGCGCTGACCAGCGAACAACCAATTCAATTCGCCCATTGAAAACAGGAATGCAGCTGTTGGCCGGCTGCCATTTTCTACGGCCTTCATTACCGTCCACCCACCCATAGAATGTCCACCCAGTATCAGCTGGGCGGGATTTATATTAAAGCTAGACTGAGCAGTAAAATGAGCGATGAGTCCCTGAATTTCAGACAACCTGTAAAGATAGTCTGAACCATCCCCAAAAGGATTATTTTCCAGGTAATTAAGTGCATCCGAAATTGTGCCGGAGGCAGTGCCTTCTACCCGTACACTAATGACCGCATCCGAATGATCCGGAGCCACTACCACATATCCTGCTCTTGCCAGGGATTCGCATATTTCTGCAGAACCTATACCTCCGCCGGAAAATCCGTGTGAAAATATGATTAACGGCCACAAACCGTCTGCTACCGCTGAATTTTCGGCTACGGTTCCGCTAAGATCAAGTTGTGAAGCTGCAGTATTATAAATATAGGAACGCTCTTCTTCAAGAGTAGGGTACCAGATGGCCAGATTGACTTCCGGTCCGTTAGGTATACTTAGAATATCCTTTTGGTAACCAGCATGAATTTGTAGTTCGGCCGGGCTTTCATCATTGTTGCAACTAAGCAGTAATAATACCAGCCCTGTATAAAGAATCCTGCGCATGTGATAATATCAATGTGTAGGACTATAACGATTAAGAAAGGTTTAAATTTTAAGCCCGTCATTCCTTTCTTAAATTCAAAATACAGCGAAGCCTTATTCAGCCGGGGATTACTTTTTTTAGAAATCAGTCCGCGGCGACAGAGGCAGCAATTCATCTGCTTAAGATCCCCATATAATCCTTCCACGGGCCTACTTCTTCCGAATACTGATGGGCCATCACCCTGGAAACCTGTGCGATATGATTGAGATCGTGTACTACCCAGCTGGCCAGAAGTTGGGCCAGGGTCACTGTACCTAGTGCCGGATGCTGTCCTTCTCGTTCCAGATCCGATGCTGTGAGTCTTTTTGATTCCAGAATGGCTAAGTTTTCCCTGCGTCGCATACTGAACTCATCCAGTAACTCTTGTAGTGATTTTCCTTTGCTGTCCTTAAACTGGGCAAATCGATCAAAGGGTTCGAAGGTTTTGTCTTCACGATCGGACAAAAGGATATCC
>JBPCUI010000305.1:0-4247 GCA_051011235.1 Flavobacteriaceae bacterium | reverse complement strand
AAGTATAGCTAACACCGAGGTTAAAATTGCCCAGAACCCTGGCATCTACCCCTGCGACGACTCCATAAGATTCAATATCAGCCAGCGAATTTGTATAGGTCTGGTATGGAAAAAAGTCCCCGTTCTGAAGTGCCAGCAGAGATAGTGAACCATCGCCAGCTTCACCGTAGAAAGGAACCACCACCGTGGTATTGGAAATAAAATTCTTGTATTTGTTGTAATATCCGCTAAGGTCTATAGCAAACCGACCGAATTGTGCCCGGTAGCCCGCCTCGAATGCCGTGATTTCTTCTGGCTGTACTAAAGGTGTCTCTACAGCCTCAGGCGCCCCAATGTTCACTGAATTTAATGAAAAAGCATTTTCATATGCAGCCCTACCGACTACAGTAACTTCACTGGAGCCAACAATGGTCTGACCTGGAATACTGACCGGAAAGTTTCTCACATCACGGTCCAGGTTATCTGGGGCAGAACCTACAAGAATGGCCCTTCCTACGTTCAGACCGATAAAGAGGTCCTGAGTAGTGGGGTTTCTAAACCCTTGCTGAGCAGACACTCTTACATTTTGATTTCGAAGTGCCCCAAATTCGTACAAAAGAGATGCCCGCGGTGAAACGAACCCATCAAAGAATTCATTCTTGTCGTATCGAATGGATCCGGTAAATTTAAAGTGGTCGTCCAAAAACTTTTTCTGAATCTGCAGATAGGCCCCATACTCGTTATACGATATCGGTCCATCTGTATCCGTGAAGATCGTTCCACTGGAATTCAGCTCGTATGTTCTGTAAGAACCCCCAACCTGGAGATCGAATATCTCACTCATCAGGTGGCTGAAATTGTAATTTGCATCTACGTGGCGAAATTTGGTTTCATCAATAAATCTAGATCCGGTAAGGAGGTTACCATCGGCAGTCACCTCATTAAAAGCTTGATCAAAGGCGGTTGTACCAGGCATCAACCTGCCTGTATCAGCCGCTGCCCGCGCGGCAGCATGAGCCTGATCTTCTGGTAACATGATCCCGGTACCTACACCGAGCCTTGCACCGATATAGGTTGTTGCATAATCTGTGAACCATTGGGTATCCGATTTCCATCGTCTGTTGATGTTTATTGCGGTAAATCTCGTATCATACGAGTCGCCGGCATCCTCAGAGGTGATATACCCGCGAACAAAGAAATTATCATTTCGAACTTCGATCTTGTGCTGCTGTAAGGTGAAGTTTTGTACAGCATACCTGTTCGCGCCCTGATAAATAGTGTTTCCTGTACCAATTCGTCCGTTGTAGATGATCTCAAAGTCATTAGCCCAGGGTCTGTAATGAACTGAAAAGTCGGTCTTTAAACTTTCGGCATTATAGTTCGTCAAATTGCCTTCCGCATATCCGGTTCTTGTAACAAATGCAGATCCAACAGTCCCGCTCGGAAGGCCGGCTGCAGCATCAAAATTCAGCAATGTACCCACCTCATCTCCATAGACATTAAGCCCGTCATAGGCCGGATCTGTTCTTGTTCTGCCAGGGTTTAGCAAATCTTCTTCACTATTGGCATGCCAGTCTTCTCCTTTGAGGAAGGAAACATTTGCCTTAAGTGCAATCTTATCATTAAATGCATGAGAAATTCTCAACCCTACATCGTAGTACTCATTGTCACCTCCGGCTTCTGCCGATGTGAGCCCGCCCTTGGCATAGGCACTGATCCCCTGAAAATCGAATGGGTTCTTACTCCGCATAAACAGGATCCCGTTAAAAGCGCCTGCTCCATAAAGAGCAGAAGATGCTCCTGGTAATATTTCCACACTTTGCACTTCTAGTTCAGACATACCGACCAGGTTACCCAATACAAAGTTCAGGCCGGGGGCAGAATTATCCATCCCATCGACCAACTGAAGGAATCGATTGTTCGCAAAAGTTGCAAAACCTCTTGTGTTAATCGATTGAAATGTTAAGCTGTTGGTGTTGATGTCTACTCCCTTAAGGTTTTGAAGACCTCCATAAAAAGACTCCGCGGGGGTACTCTTGATCTGTGTCAATCCAAATCTCTCAACAGAGACCGGTGATTCAAAAATACGTTCAGGTGTTCTGGAGGCACCTATAACCACTTCGTCCAGGAATGTTGTCGAAGCAGATAACCTTATAGTCAGGTCCTGACTGCTTGGCCTAACGGTAACGTTTTGAGTTTGAAATCCGGTATAGGATACATTAAGAACAAATGATGGTCCGTCGGGCAGATTAATTTCAAAATTACCATCAAAATCTGTTACAGTACCCGTTGTAGTACCTTCAATTAATACGGTGGCCCCAATTAGTGGTTCTCCTGTCTCAGCATCGACTACATTGCCGGTAAGTCTCGTTTGTGAATAGGCCATGCTCCCAAGTAAGAGAAGGGTGCAAAATACCAATGCTCTCATAGTAATTCTTAGTTAAGTTAGTTTACCGGACAAGATACAGATTTTTTTAGTTTGTAATTGAGAAATCAAAAAAATTATGCGCGCATAATAATTATTCAGCAATTAAATATTCTTATAGCTGACAATTACTCAAAAAAAACAAAAAAGGCGAATACAGTTGTATTCGCCTGAGATTAGTTCTTTTATGTTGCCTATTCAACGGTTACCGACTTGGCTAAATTTCTAGGTTGGTCTACATCGCATCCGCGCATTACTGCAATATGGTAAGACAGTAACTGAAGGGGTATTGTGGTCAGCAATGGGGACAGACTCTCCAAAGTATCTGGCACTTCCACTACATGATCCGCCAATTCCCTTACCTGCTGATCGCCTTCTGTGACCACGGCGATGATCCTGCCGTTTCTCGATTTGATTTCCTGGATATTGCTCACCACTTTTTCGTAATGCCCGTTATTGGTAGCAATTACGATGACTGGCATTTGCTCATCGATCAGGGCAATAGGGCCGTGTTTCCTTTCGGCTGCGGGATATCCTTCGGCATGTATATAACTGATCTCCTTTAATTTCAATGCCCCCTCAAGAGCGACCGGAAAATTGTATCCCCTGCCTAAATAAAGACAATTATTGGAATCCTTGTAAACATCTGCAATGATCTCGATCAACGGGTTTGATTCCAATGCTTGCTCCACCTTTGCCGGAATATTTTCAATCTCTGTCAGCAATTCGTGGAACTTAGAATCGGAGAACTCTCCTTTCTGTTTTGCGAGTTTCATAGCTAGCAGTGCCAGCACGGTTATTTGGGTAGTGAACGCTTTAGTAGAGGCAACACCGATTTCAGGTCCAGCATGGGTATAAGCTCCTGCGTGCGTTTCCCTTGCAATAGTCGATCCTACTACATTGCAAACACCAAAAACAAAAGCACCCCTTTCTTTGGCTAGTTTTATAGCTGCCAGTGTATCGGCAGTCTCACCCGATTGTGAAATAGCGATGACAATATCGTTATGAGTGATCACCGGATTACGGTATCTGAATTCTGAGGCGTACTCCACTTCAACGGGGATTCTCGCCATATTTTCGAAAATGTATTCTGCTACTAACCCTGCGTGCCATGAAGTACCGCAGGCAACAATAATAATCCGCTCGGCGTTCATGAACTTTTCGATATTCTGATCAACTCCGGCCATCTTTACTATGCCTTGTGCCACCCGTAATCTGCCCCTAAACGTATCCTTTATGGCCCTTGGTTGCTCGTAAATTTCCTTAAGCATGAAATGATCGTATCCTCCTTTTTCTATCTCTTCCAGATTGATCTGGAGTTCTTGCACTAGAGGATATGCGATTGCATCGTCTTTGATCTTTCTCAATTTGATCTCTTTACCCAGGCGAACAATTGCCATTTCTTCATCTTCCAGATAGACCGCGTTGTTTGTAAATTCTATAAATGGAGATGCATCTGAGGCTATAAAAAACTCGTTTTCACCAATTCCAATCGCTAAAGGGCTGCCTAATTTTGCCACAACGATCTCATCTGGTTTTTGTCGGTCAAATACAGCAATGGCATAAGCTCCAACTACCTGATTAAGTGCAATTTGGACAGCTTGTCCCAGCTTCACGTTTTCTTTATTCTTTATCTCTTCAATGAGATTTATCAGAACTTCCGTGTCCGTATCAGACTCAAAAGTATATCCCCTTTTAGTAAGTTCTTTCTTGATGGATTCATAGTTCTCAATAATTCCGTTGTGGATTATCACCAAATCTCCGGAATTAGAGTAATGCGGGTGGGAATTTACGTCGTTGGGAACGCCATGGGTTGCCCAACGTGTATGACCAATCCCCAAGC
>JBPCUI010000304.1:0-2851 GCA_051011235.1 Flavobacteriaceae bacterium | reverse complement strand
TATACCTAAGGACTTCGCGCTTAGATCTCGACGATTATAACAAGGAAGTTGAAGAAGGCCTTCATATTACTTCGATGGCCGGAACCTGGATGAGTATCGTTGAAGGGTTTGGGGGTATGAGGGTGGTTGATGACAAACTCTCATTTACACCTAGAATTCCGGAAGGATGGGAAGCTTATTCTTTTAAAGTGAATTTCAGGAATAGAGTGCTCAACGTGAAAGTCTCGAAAGAAGAGAGCAGTTTTGAATTGGAAGGTAAAGAAGAAATGTCCATAAGGGTATTTGGGAAACGTGTGGTACTGTCTCCTTCGACTTCAGTTAGTGAGAAAAACGCATTTGCCGGATAATCCACTAAAATTAGACAGCAATAAAAAATAGAAACAAAAAGGACTGATGCCATAGATGATCGGTTTCAGCACATATAATGATTAAGAAGCTATCTTTTAATCTTGCCTTAAGCATATTTATCGTTTTCAGCATGAATGAAGTTTCATCCCAGGTAAAAAGAATGGAACCTCCATTTTGGTGGTCAGGAATGCTGAGTCAGGAGCTCGAAATACTGTTTTATGGAGACGATATAGCAGAATACGAGATAAGTTCGAATGATATTACAATACAGCAAATTGATAGAACAGCAAATCCAAATTATTTGTTTGTAACCGTAGAAACGGTGAATCAATCGCCGGGAGAAGTAAAGTTTGAATTTAACAGAACCGGAGAATCTGCCTTTAGCCAGACCTATATTTTTAGGGAAAGGAGATCAGGTTCAGCTGAAAGAAAGGGGTTCGATACTTCAGACCTGATCTATTTGATTATGCCAGACCGTTTTGCAAATGGCGACCCCGGCAGGGATTCGCATCCCGAAATGATGGAGCAGCCAAACCGAAGCGAGGCGGGCGGCAGGCATGGAGGTGACCTCAGAGGGATAATTGAACATCTGGATTATATACAAGAACTTGGCGCTACAGCAATCTGGAGTACTCCTTTGTGCGAGGATAATGATCATCAGGGATCCTATCACGGTTATGCACAAAGCGATGTCTACCGCATCGACCCACGTCACGGCACTAATGAGGAATATGCTGAATTGGGCGAAGAGCTGCACAAACGTGGAATGAAACTTATAATGGATTACGTTACCAATCACTGGGGATTGGAACACTGGATGCTAAAAGACCTGCCGAGTGAAGACTGGATTCATCAATTCGATGAATACAGACAGACGAATCACCGGATGACAACCCAGTTAGACCCCAATGCATCTGTTCGCGACCTGAAGTATTGTATTGAAGGCTGGTTTGTCCCTTCAATGCCCGACCTTAACCAGCGCAATCCTAAGACACTCAAGTATCTTATTCAAAATGCGTTGTGGTGGATTGAATTTGCAAATTTAGACGGGCTGCGGGTAGATACATATTCCTACAATGATAAGAATACTATAGCAAAATGGACAAAGGCCATTATGGACGAATATCCTTCTTTCAATATTGTCGGGGAGATCTGGATGCATCAACAGGCACAAATAGCCTATTGGCAAAAAGACAGTAAAATAGGTGCCATACAAAACTACAATTCCTTTTTACCCTCAGTTATGGATTTTACACTTCACGATGCCATTATGGAAGCATTCGATGACGATGATCCTCAATGGAATACTGGGATGGTAAAGCTCTATGATAATTTTGTAAATGACTTTCTCTATCCGGACATAAATAATATTCTGGTATTTGCTGAAAATCACGATACACCGCGGATCAATGAAATATACCCCGCTTTTGAAGACTATAAACTCGTGATGACCTTGGTATTGACCGCGCGTGGTATTCCGCAGATCTACTACGGCACTGAGATAGGTATGAGAGGCAAAAAATCGCTAGGCGATGGAGACATCAGGCAGGATTTCCCAGGTGGCTGGCCCGGAGATAAAGATGATGCTTTTAATCATGAAGGACGGAGCGCACTTCAAAACCAATATTTCGATTTTAGTTCTAAACTTTTTAACTGGAGGAGATCTGCCCAGGCTATCCACAGTGGTAAGATGACCCAATATACTCCGGAAGAGAACGTATTTGTATTTTTTAGAACACTCGGAGAAGATGTGGTCATGGTAGTGATTAACCCCAACAAAGAATCGCGAACCCTGTCCCTGGAAAGATTTGAAGAAAATATCGGATCTTTTATCACGGCCGTAGATGTGATCAGCGAAGAAGAGGTTGATCTAAATGGAAGTTTGATAATTGACGGGAAATCGGCCTTAATTTTGGAGATGCATAAATGATGCGGCTGTCGAATAATAAAATGAACAAATTTAAATCAATATTGCATGTCTCGGCTTGTGCATTGTTTTTGTGCACCATAAGTTGCAGGCAGGAAGAAAAAGAATTAGGATCAATGAAGCCAAGTACTGATAGCAAAAACAAGGAAGTCATATACCAGGTCTTCACAAGGCTGTTTGGGAACACGAACACAACAAATAAACCCTGGGGTACGATCGAGGAAAACGGTGTGGGTAAATTTTCTGATTTCTCGGAGAAGGCACTAAGAGAAATCAAGGATCTGGGGATTACATATATTTGGTATACCGGTGTACCGCATCACGCCCTGATAACCGATTATTCAGCTTTTGGTATATCCGGAGATGATCCGGATGTAGTGAAGGGAAGAGCGGGATCACCCTATGCCGTTAAGGACTACTACAATGTAAATCCTGATCTTGCAGATGATCCACAGAACCGTCTGGGTGAATTTCAGGAACTGATAGAGAGAAGCCACATGGCTGGGTTAAAAGTATTAATCGATATCGTACCGAATCATGTAGCACGTAACTACGAAGGCGGCTCTACTCCAAAGG
>JBPCUI010000303.1:0-11825 GCA_051011235.1 Flavobacteriaceae bacterium | reverse complement strand
AGTAAAATAGTTGTTATTTTCCTTGTCATTTTAAAGTCTTTATAGTTAGGATTTAGAGTGTATAGTCTTCAGAAACTTTGTTCATAGTAAGCACCACATCAAAAGCTGTACCCTGGTAATTCGACTTAACGCGCAGTACCATATTGCTGTCTGTTAAGGTGTCTATTTTGGCCCGGTAACCACTTTTATCCCCACTAAGGGGTTTATTTTTTTCGTCCACATATTTGAACTGAAACTGTGTTGAACCATAGCCGGTTTCATTAAAAGACCAGAGAATGCGATGTGTACCTGCTTCACAGCGGCTGGCAGATTCGATAGTGAATTTACCAGTGCCATTGTTTGGAATAAATACCCAGTCGCTGCCTTTAAAACACGGTGAATCGGCCAATCCAAATAAGTTTGCTTTATAGAGACCTTCTTCTCCAACAAATCGTATATCCGAAACTTCCCAGGTACCTTTTAAGGTTTTTTTGTTCATTTTGGTCGCTGTGCTGCTTCCCGATTTAGAAGCTGAACATGAGACAATCAAAGCGACCATCAGCAGGTAAAATAAGTTTTTCATAGTTGGGTTAGTTTTTAAAATTACGTTAAGAGCGAATATAAAAAATTAATGTTCAAATTGGGCATCTGACCTGTATTAACAATTGCTTTTTAATATGCATTTAATTCCAGGAGGGCAGTCTCAAATCTTTTTAAAGGAAGATAGTTGGTTTCCAGCGACTTAGCGAAAGGAACAGGAGTTTCAATACTCCCAACCCGGCGTACTGGTGCATCGAGGTATTCAAAACAATTCTCTACAACCATGGCAGCAATATCGCTCGCAATTCCACCAAAAGTAGTGTCCTCCTGTAATACGATCAACTTGCCTGTTTTTTTCACGGATGCGAATATTGTGTCCCTATCGAGTGGCTGGAGTGTTCTAAGGTCAATCAAATCAGCCTTAATATCTGTATGCTTTTCCAGGGTCTCTATTGCCCAATGTACACCTGCTCCAAAAGTCACGATACTCAGATCTTCTCCTTCAGAGAGCATCCCGGCCTGTCCGAAAGGTATGTTATAATAGTCTACGGGTACTTCCTGGTATATACTCCGGTACAAGGCCTTGTGCTCAAAGAAAAGTACCGGGTTTGGATCTTCAATGGAAGTAGCCAGTAAACCTTTGGCATCATGAGGAAATGCAGGGTAAACAACCTTTAATCCCGGTGTTTTGGTAAACCATGCTTCATTGGTTTGTGAGTGAAACGGTCCGGCTCCAACACCCGCACCACAGGGCATTCGAATAACCACATCTGCAGATTCACTCCAGCGATAGTGAACTTTGGCGAGGTAGTTAATAATCGGGTTAAATCCGCTGGTTACAAAATCTGCAAATTGCATTTCCATTACGGATTTCATGCCATTGATACTCATACCCATTGCAGCAGAAACAACTGCCGACTCACAGATCGGAGTATTCCTCACTCTTTCCTTCCCAAAAGCATCGATAAAGCCTTCCGTGATTTTAAAAACTCCTCCATACTCGGCAATATCCTGCCCTAAAATAACCAGGTTCCCGTATTTTTCCATCGCTTGCTTCAAACCTTCAGAAATGGCGTCTACAAATCGAATTTTCTTAACCACGCTTCCAGGGCTAACTAATTGAAAGTTAAAATCTTTATAAACGTCATTTAATTCTTTAATTTCATCAAACTCTACAGCAGCTTCACCGAATGCGATCTTTAAATTTTCTTCAATTTCTTCTATCAGTTCTTTTTTTATGGCAACTTCATCTTCCTCGTTCAGTATGTCTTCCTGATGCAGATAGGCAAGATAATTTTCAATCGGATCTTTTGAAGCCCAATCTTCCATCAATTTCTTTGGTACATACTTGGTGCCGCTCGCCTCTTCGTGCCCTCTCATGCGGAATGTTTTAAATTCCAGGAGTACCGGCCGGGGATTTTTACGGATACTTTTACAGAGCTTGTCAACGGTTTTATAAACTTCCAGGATATTATTACCGTCAATGATATGGGCTTCCATACCATAGCCTTTTCCTTTATCGGCAATATGTTCACAGCGGAATTGCTCATTCGCCGGGGTCGACAAGCCATAACCGTTGTTTTCCACGCAAAATAATACGGGAAGGTCCCAAACAGCAGCCAGATTCAGCGCTTCGTGGAAATCTCCTTCACTAGTTGCGCCTTCACCGGTAAAAACCGCAGTAACAGCAGCCTCATTTTTTAAAACACTTGCCAGTGCTATCCCATCTGCGGCGCCCAGTTGCGGACCCAAATGTGAGATCATACCAATAATCTTGTATTCCTGGGTGCCAAAGTGGAAACTTCTATCCCTTCCCTTGGTAAATCCGCTTGCCTTGCCCTGCCATTGTGCGAATAAGCGGGATAAAGGAATACCACGGGTAGTAAAAACACCAAGATTCCTGTGCATGGGAAGGACGTATTCGTCTGCCTGTAGTGCCATTGATACCCCAACAGCTATGGCTTCCTGCCCTATACCGCTAAACCATTTAGAAATTTTTCCCTGACGAAGTAAAATGAGCATTTTCTCTTCGATCATTCGGGGTTTAAGCATGTTCCTATATAGTTCTATCTGGAGCTTTTTGCTCATCCCCCCGGCGGAATATCGAATGTTTTGCATGTTTTAGTTATCGGCAGAAGTCGGTGTAAAAGTAACAAATTAGATTGTGAAAGAAAGCCTGTTTTCTATAGTATGAAGCGTTCATATTTCTTAAATTTGATTTCAAACTAAATCTATTGAAATGACAGCAATACCCAGTGTAGACTTACGAGATTTTGTTTCAGGAGATGATGAAAGAAAGCAAAAATTTGTACAAGAAATTGGAGCTGCCTTTGAAAATATTGGGTTTGTGGCTTTGCGCGGCCATTTTTTATCGGATGAGCTGGTGGGAGACCTCTACAAGGAAATCAAGCATTTTTTCGGCTTGCCACAAGATATAAAGGACCAATATGAAATTGAAGGAATCGGCGGGCAACGTGGATATACATCCTTCGGGAAGGAACATGCCAAGGGCCGAAAAGAAGGAGATTTAAAAGAATTCTGGCATTTTGGTCAATATGTTGAAAATGACCCAGTGCTCGAAGCCGCCTATCCGGAGAATGTAGAAGTTAAGGAACTCTCCGATTTTAATTCGGTGGGAAAAGAGACTTATAAGATGCTGGAAAAAACCGCTAAGTATGTTTTGCGCGGATTGGCCCTTCATCTGGGGTTGGAAGAAAATTACTTTGATCAATTTATTAAAAATGGGAATTCGATACTCAGACCAATTCACTATCCACCTATCACTCAGGAACCCAAAAATGCAGTCAGGGCTGCGGCCCATGGTGATATCAATCTCATTACGCTGTTGATGGGTGCACACGGAAAGGGTTTACAAGTACAAAACCACGAAGGCGATTGGATAGATGCCATTGCACAGCCAGATCAACTTATGATCAATGTTGGCGACATGCTTTCACGCCTATCAAACAACAAATTAAAGTCTACTATCCACAAGGTGGTCAACCCGCCGCCTGAACTATGGGGTAAATCGAGGTTTTCCATACCGTTCTTTATGCATCCAATCAGTGAAATGCCGTTAAATAGTCTTGAAAACTGCATTGATGAGCAGCACCCCAAGCTTTACCAGGATACCACTGCAGGAGAATTTTTGCACGAACGGCTTATCGAATTAGGCTTGATTAAGAAGTAAAGATGTACTTAAATAATGTCATCATTAAGTATTTACAATTATAAAACAACCCCAAGACCTGTTCATTAAATATAAATTATAATGGATCTTAAGGATCAACTTAAAAATTTATTTCCGGACCATGAACCGTCCAAAGAAGAGCAGTTTCCGGAGAAACCCGATAGTGGATTATGGATGCAAGACGCGCCAATCATTTGTAAATACGAACGGAGAAAAGGAATGCCCATAACTCTACTGGAAGGATATACCGGTTCGGATAAAGACCTCAAAAATCTGGCAAGGCTTTTAAAATCAAGGCTTAGCGTGGGTGGAAGTGTAAAAAATGATATTATTTTGATCCAGGGGGATTACCGAGATAAAATAATGAAGATCCTGCAGGACCTCGGTTTCCAAACCAAACGTGTAGGGGGTTGATAATTGAGGATTTTATAAGATATTCTGCCATTTACTGAATAATTACAGGGAAGTTTAATCTTCAGCAGCGTTTTCTGTTAATTTTTTTTTGTTATTTTCGATTAAATGTTACTTTTAGACGTTAAAGTCTGAACAACTAATTTCAAATAATGAGTTCCCAATTGCATATCACTAACGGGGATAGCTTCACCGAAAGATTAAAAGAACTAAATCTAAAGGGCGAGATAATTACCTGGCGTGAGATGCTATGTGAAGGGAAAACCGAGACCAATGTAGGTAGCGAGTCCTTCTGGAAAACCCGTTTTGACTTTCTTCACAAGAACTACAAAGTAAGTAAGGACTGGTTTGTAGAAAAGACCTTAAAAGAATACCGCTCTCTTTGCAATCACAAACAACAAGACCAGATCGTCCTATGGTTTGAGTACGATCTTTTTTGCCAAATTAATATGCTGGCAGTAATCAGTTGGCTCAAAACGCATAGGAGATATGCCGAGATCTCACTGGTTTGCAGTGGTGATGAAGACGATACGGACAAATTCTACGGACTTAACGAATTGTCCAGAGAGCAGCTGTTGAAACTCTTTGACAACAGGGTCCAATTATCTCAGAACGATATCGAATATGCCGATTATGTATGGCAATTGTACTGCAGTGATAATCCTATTCGACTGGAGAATTTGATAGATTTTGAACACTATCAGTTCGAATACCTATCGGACGCCATTAATACACATCTAAAGCGTTTTCCTACCATCAAGAATGGTTTGAATGAGGTTGAAAATAAAGTTTTGCAAATCAGTACAGAGCAAAAGCCAAAATCCAAAAGTGCGCTGCTTGGATATATTCTCAAAAACCAGGGATTTTATGGATTTGGAGATACCCAGTACGAAAGGATAATATCCAACCTCAGGCCGCTGTTCACTTCCTTTAACCCGGTTCGACTTTCAAAAAAAGGAAAAGAGATCCTCGACGGCCAAACCAGTTATTACTCACAGATCAAAGATGAGGAGGCATTTTTGGGAGGTGCTTTAAAGTACAATTTCCTCTACAATACGGAATCTGACCGAATACTAAAACTTTAGTATGCCTATTGGGCCGTCGGAATTAATACTAAACGCTGATCAAAGCATATATCACCTCAATTTACTTCCTGAAGACATAGCAGAAACCGTAATTCTGGTAGGAGATCAAAATCGCGTTGAAAAGGTCTCCCGTTATTTTGACAGCATTGATATCCGGAAGGAAAGGCGCGAATTTATCACCCACACAGGCGAGCTTAACGGAAAAAGAATTTCGGTGGTCTCTACCGGAATCGGTACAGATAATATCGACATAGTACTCAATGAAATTGATGCGTTGTTTAATATTGATTTTAAAGACAGGGTTGTTAAAGACTCATTGACACAAATCGATTTTGTAAGAATTGGCACTTCAGGGGCTATTCAACCGGATATTCCCTTAGATGCCTTTGTACTCAGTGAATACGCTATTGGATTTGATAACGTATTGCATTTTTATCAGGGTGAATCAATTCAGCATCCGGAGGCCCAAATGGCGTTTATTGAGCATACAGACTGGTCTGTCTTCAAATCCATTCCGTACGTTGTAGCCTCAGATCTGGCCCTGGCTGAGCAATTGTTCTCAAAAGATGTAATAAAGGGTTTTACGGGTAGCAATGTGGGTTTCTATGGGCCCCAGGGACGTAGTCTGAGGCTTGCATTGGAAGATGAGGAGCTCAATAGCAAACTCAGCTCTTTTGAGTACCAGGGAAGGCGTATCACCAATCTGGAAATGGAAACTTCTGCCATTTACGGGTTATCCTCCCTATTAGGCCATCGTGCCGTGTCTATGAATTCTATCCTTGCCAACAGAAGCACCGGAGGATTTTCTCAAAAACCAGCAGATACCATAGACAGGCTCATACAATACACACTGGAAAAACTCACAAACTCTTGAAAACTGTAAAGATTGCAGGGGTCCCGGAACATTTTAATCTGCCCTGGCATCTGGCGATGGAAGAAGCTGCTTTTAACCAAAGAGGAATAGACCTTCAATGGCAAAACGTACCGGAGGGTACAGGTAAAATGTGTCAGATGCTCGGAGAGGGTGAAACTGATCTTGCAATTATACTGACAGAGGGCATTACAAAAAGTATTATTGATGGTAACCCGAGTAATATAGTTCAGGAGTACATTGCTTCGCCACTGCACTGGGGAGTTCATGTATCTTCCAATTCTGCTTATTATCAACTAAACGACTTAAGGGATAAAAAAGCCGCAATTAGTCGCTATGGCAGCGGGAGTCATCTGATGGCCTTTGTACTTGCTCAGCAGAAGGGCTGGAATCAGGATTCCCTGCAATTTGAGGTCGTACAGCATCTAGATGGCGCGATAAGTGCCCTGGAGGCGGGAAATGCAGATTATTTTTTATGGGAGCATTTTACCACCAAACCGCTGGTCGATTCAAGGGTTTTCCGATGGTTGGGTGACTGCCCTACCCCATGGCCTTGTTTTGTAATTGCCGCAAGCCGCGATTTTATCAGAAATCACGGATCTGTTTTAAACCACATTCTGGAAATAATAAATCTTTACACCACGGAATTTAAGCGTATTCCCTCAATTGATCGCACCCTCGCGAACAGGTACGGGCAGCAACTGGAAGACATTGTAGAATGGCTTGGAAAAACGCAATGGAGTCAGTCACAATTATCTACACATACCCTTGATAATGTAATAGATACCTTATTTAATTTAAAGTTAATAAATAAGAAAATGAATGCCGAAGAAATCATTACCAATGTATAGGCTTCTCATTTAATTTTTGAAGAATTTCGTTAGTCCTGCTAAAATGTTTGTTTCCAAACCAGAGACCTCTGTTTGCACTAAGCGGTGAGGGATGACCGGATGTTAAAATAAAGTGCTTTGATGAGTCGATAAGACCGACCTTTTTTTTAGCAAAACCTCCCCATAACAGAAAGACTACACCTTCTTTCTTTTCAGAAATAATGCGGATTACTTTATCTGTAAAAACCTCCCATCCTTTACCCTGATGACTCCCTGCCTGATGGGCCCTTACTGTTAAGCTCGCATTTAACAACAAAACACCCTGATCTGCCCAGTGTTCAAGGCTGCCGCTATCGGGATAGTTGATTCCAAGATCGTCCTGGATTTCTTTAAATATATTCACCAGCGACGGAGGATGAGAAATACCGTCTTTAACCGAAAAGCACAGGCCATTAGCCTGATTTGGCCCGTGGTATGGGTCCTGACCAATGATAACCACCTTTGTTTGATCAAAATGGGAATGGTCAAAGGCCGCAAAGATCTGTTGTCCCGGTGGATAACATGTATTGTTTTTGTATTCAGTTTTAACGAAACTGGCCAGTGCCTCGAAATAGGGTTGCTCAAACTCGCTTTGAAGCTGTTCTTTCCAGCTTTCGTGAATTTCTACATGCATAAGTATACTCAGGCTTAATACAAAAGTAAGTTAAATCATATATTGCCAAAATACTCATGCAAAAAGCTGTGGTGCAATTTTTAAAGCTGGAATTTCTAGATCGGGAAAGCGGGGTGGAATAAGCCGTCTAGTGTAGAAATTGTTCTTCGAGTTGTTTGTGTCTCACTAACCTGTGATTTAAAGCATCCAGGTATTGCTCTGTAATTTTTGATTCGTATACCCCATAAGATTTAGCTGCCCAATCTATGGCTGTATTCAAATCACCATGAAGTTCATTAACTACGGCCATATTAAAATAAGCCCTACTCCTTATCTTTGGTTTTGGATGAGATAAATCTAATTTCCACAATTCGGCGGCAGATTGCCAATTCTCGGACTGTGCCAGGGCATCGGCTTTTTCTAAATTTTCGGTTCCCTTGGCAAAATAGGCCCTGGAAATTGTTTGGGCATATGGCTGCAGGCGTAATCCAAAATTACTTCCAGTCTCTTTACTTATAACCAGTACGGAGTCTGTTCTGTTCTCGATTGCCTGAAAAGCCCGAATAGGATCTTCTCCCTTTGCCTTACTTATAATCTGGTTGTTCAAGGTGATCTCATCCAGAATTTTTTTATTGAAAGGGTCATAAATTCTCCAGCCGTTCTCGATCAATGTTTCGAGCGTTATTTCATGTCCGCTGAGGGATATCCTTTCCCGTAGCATATCCTTTTGCTCGATCTTAGTCTTTTTCAAAGATATCTGCGTATCCGTTTCATAAAATGCCAGCGCAAAAAGTGCATCCACATTATAGCGTTTGCAGAGCATTTCCATTGAATTCCAGGGGATCTCATTTGATCCTAGTAATTCGTTTTTAGTATTCTGAAGCAATAAGATAGTATCGAAGCGCGAATCCTTTGAGAGTTCATCAAAAAGCCCTGCCAGGGCTGCCTCTTTAGCTGCTTCTGACAATTGCTGATCCGTATATGTAACCCAGGCCTCGAGATCGCTTGAAACTTCTGTATTATCTACAACTAAACTCTCGTTTATGATACCTATCCTCTTAATATTTGAAGACAGGTCAACCGGTGCCGGTTCCATGGTTGGCACTGAAACCTGGTGGGTAACTCCGCAAGAAGTAATTAATCCGATCAAGCAAATAGAAGACCCGAATAGAATCCATCTAGGTATTGACCGAATATTTTGGGAAATCTCCATGAGCTTTTAGTCGCTTAATCAATTATCTGCTGATCTGTCTCTCCAGGGCTGCAACTTGTGTGCTTCTGTATTTAAGCGCGTTCAGATATCGCAAGGCAAGCTTGTTATTGTAGTCCGAATACGCCTTTGAAGCCCAGTCCATTGCTTTTTCCAGGTCGCCATTAATTTCGTTGCTAATCGCCATATTATAATAGGCCCGTCCCGCAATTTTTGGATTAGTGTTGTTAATCTCCTGCTCCCAGAGCGCCGCCGCTCCTTGCCAGTCGCCGGTTTGGGCTCTTCTCCTGGCTACCGTAAAATTATGGGAGCCCCGGACGTAGTATTCCCTTGAAATACGTTTGTACAATGGCTGCAACCTTCGGACGTAGTCAGAACCCATATTAGTACTGTACTGCAATACCGCTTCTTTGCGGCCGGCGATGGCCTCATATGCCTTAACGGGATTAATTCCTTTTCCAACAGATACAACCTGATCATTGCACTGCAATTCATCGGCAATAACACCCTGCTTCGCATCGTAAACCCTCCAACCGTTTTTGATCTTTGTATGTAATGTTAGTTCATGTGCCGGTACCGCTACCTTGATTCCAAGATTATTGGGCAATAGCATGGAAGTTGCCCTGTAATCTATCTGCGTATCCGTATCGTAAAAAGCAAGCGAAAAAATAGCATCTACTTCGTGTTGAGCACAGAGATTGTCAATAATGTCCCAGGAGAGGGAGGCCGGCCAAATGCCCAAACCTTTATTGATTTGATGATTTGGGTTAAGAATTTTTACCTCTTCTACTATCCCCTGATCTAATAAAGCATTTTTCAGTGCCTGCAAAGAAGCTTCGGAACCCTGTTGATCTAACTGAAGTCCTTCAATTGATAGGATCTTGTCGATCTGATCCGCTTTTTGATTAGCCTCGGAAGGAAGGCTTCTGTTGATAATACCAATTGTACGGACATCCGGGGATAAAACCACTGTGGCGGGTTCGGTGACGCCCATGGTTAAATTGTTCGTGGCACTGCAACCCATTAAACAAAATGAAATAAGGGCCATATGGGCCAATAGGTTAAGTCTTTTCATCGGGACTAAGTTTGGTTATTTCGGCTTCCCGTTATTGCTGGCTTTATCGGGAGACCTACTATAAAACACCGGATAGGGGTAATTTATTGCCTAAGTACTGAGAATCAATTCCTTATTTATTCGGGCTGCAGTTGTAAAGCGAAAGATATTTTCTGCAAACGGTCTAATCCCTACCTTTGCGCTCAATTAATAAACAATGTGCGCCATTCTTAAGAAAACCTTGAATGATCTTGAATTTCCTGCCGTCCTGGAACAGGTAGTGTTGCGCTGCAATACCTCAAAGGGAAAAGGCGAAGCATTGAGGATTGCGCCAATGAAATCCGTCAAAACTGTGAAAAGTAGTTTGGGTACTACTTCTGAATATCTTTCGTCTTTTAGTAATGAAAACCGAATCCCCAATCATGGCTTTGAATCAATTGACGATGAGATTAAATTATTAAGAATTGAAAATACAACGCTTGAGATACCTGGATTCAGAAAAATTGTGCACATCGTCAAGACGATAAATACACACAAAAAATTCTTTAAAAAGTTCAAGGAATATTATCCACTATTATATGATTTCACTGCTAATGTTGAGGAAAACAAAGATATTCCGGTCTTCGTAGATGAAATAATCGATCGCTTTGGTGAAATAAGAAATAATGCTTCTAAGGATCTCCGACTTATAAGGCATGATATACAGGAAACACGGACTAAGATCAATCAAAGTTTCAATTCAGCACTTCAGAAGTACCAGGCATCTGAATTTTTAGATGAGATTAAGGAGTCTGTAGTGGAAAATAGACGAGTACTCGCTGTAAAAGCCATGTACAGGCGCAAAATAAAAGGTACTGTTCTGGGTTCATCAAAGACCGGAAGTATTGTTTTCATGGAGCCTGAAGCAGTATTGCACCACAGCAGGAATCTGATTAACCTAGAATTCGATGAGAAGGAGGAAATTCTCAGGATTTTAAAGCAACTTACAGACCAGATCAGGCCTTATTCAGAATTACTGCAGGTCTTTCAGGACTTACTGATGCATATCGACATTACTGCCGCCAAGGCCAGGTACGCCCGTGATATAAATGCGCTTTTACCTGAAATCAACGACGAGAAAGATCTTTTTCTTAAAGATGCCTATCACCCGCTGCTCTTTCTCAGTAATAAGCTTCAGGGTGAAAAGACATGGCCCCAAACCATACAATTGCACCCGGAGAACCGTATCATCGTAATTTCCGGCCCTAATGCAGGCGGTAAAAGTATAACCTTAAAGACCATAGGCCTTCTACAATTGATGTTGCAGAGTGGATTGCTGATCCCGGTACACGAGCGCAGCACTGTATGTCTTTTTGACAAAATTCTGACCGACATAGGTGATAACCAATCCATTGAGAATCATTTAAGTACTTATAGTTATCGATTAAAGAATATGAATGGTTTTCTCAAAAAATGCGATGAGAAAACACTTTTCCTTATCGATGAATTCGGGACGGGCAGCGATCCAGAACTGGGAGGTGCCCTTGCTGAGATATTTCTGGAAGTCTTTTATGATCGAGGGTCCTATGGCGTCATAACCACACATTATTCCAATCTGAAACTCCTTGCAGACGAACTTCCTCATGCCACTAATGCAAATATGCTTTTCGATTCCAGAACATTGCAACCCAGATTTCAGCTTGAAACGGGCCAGCCTGGAAGTTCATTTACATTCGAAGTGGCTCAGCAGATTGGAATACCCTATAGTTTGATCAACAGGGCTCGTAAAAAAATTGAACGAGGCAAAATTCGCTTCGATGCGACGATAGCCAAGATGCAGAAAGAGCGGAGCAAAATGGCTAAAACGGGTAGTCGCCTACAGGAGGAGGAGTTCAAAGCAAGAGAGCAATCCAAAAAGTTGGAAAAACTCAATGCCAAGATCAAGTCTAAATTGGAGAATTACCAGGAGCTTTACGACCATAATCAAAGAATGATCCGACTTGGAAATAGGGTTAACACCATTG
>JBPCUI010000302.1:0-4575 GCA_051011235.1 Flavobacteriaceae bacterium | reverse complement strand
CCGCGCTAATCTCAATACTGCTGTCGTCCTGGTGTAAAATGAGTTCTTCTTTGCGGAATTGCAATTCAAAGCCGTCGGCTGTTAGAACATGGATCCATTCACCCTTTATGCTCACCACGCTGGCAATAACAACATCATCGATTGTTTCCACAATATCTCCTATCTTAAAGTTTTGCATTAATCGTCTTTATCTTCTGAATTATCCCGGCTCCACGATGTAGAAATCTTGTATAGTCCTGACAAGAGTAAAACCAAGCCGATACTCAACGCGTATTCCTTACGAATTATATGTTGACCTAAAATTAAGGTGATAATGCCCGCTATCACCAGCAAGAAATAAATCCATGCATTTATTTTCATTACCCAAAAATAATAGTATTTTTCAGTATCCGTAGTTGAAAATTGCAGGCCTCCATGGTATTTCTATCCGTATTGGCAGATAACAACATGATTCCCTGTTTAAACAAACAGGTATTGGGCGTGGAATGTCCCGGTTGCGGGCTTCAGCGTTCGGTTCTGTTACTTTTTGAGGGCGATTTTGCAGCGGCATTTTATATGTACCCGGCGATTTATCCAATGATCTTATTGATGCTGTTTCTTTTGATCGATCAATTTGTTAAAGTCAAATACAATAATACGATCAGCATTGCTTTAATGATCAGCACAGTCACTCTGATATTAGCCAACTTTCTTTATAAATTGATATAACTAAATTAAAATTATGGAACAACAAAAATTACCTAATGTGACCATAGCCATCGTCCTGGCCATACTTTCTTATATATGCTGTTGCTTTGGTGGATTACCGGGCGCTATTATGGCAGGAATCGCATTTTTCCTGGTTCGTAAAGACGAAAACAAATACAAGGAAAATCCTGAACTATATTCCAATTTCAGCCAGCTTAAAACAGCAAAAATATTGGCGATTATAGGTCTTGTACTAGGTATACTCTGGCTTATTTGGACATATTATCAAATATCTTCTATGGGAGGATGGGATGCCTATATGGAAAAAGTCCAGGAAATGAGTGAACAATGGCAATAATAAAATCACGATAACTTAAACCACATTATGGAACAACAACCTTTACCAGGTGCGAGTAATGCGCTCACTATGGGGATAATCTCTGTAGTAGGTGCGCTTGTTTGCTGCGGACCATTTGCCGCCATTTTTAGTATTATTGGCCTAAATAGCGCTAAAAAAGCACAACGGATCTACACTGAGAACCCAAGTGGATATTCTGGATATGAAAGTGTAAAAACCGGCAAAATTTTATCGTATATAGGCCTTGGCCTGTCATTGATCATGCTGGTTCTACTAATTATATATTTCGGAGTGATTATCGCTTTGATAACCACCGGGGAATTCAATTCGTATTAGCATAAAAAAACCCTGGCTCATGGCCAGGGTTTATATAGTTTTTCCAGGATTCTAGTTTGCGACTTCGCTCATAAATTTTAAACGGTAGAGGCGCAACTCGTCATCCTCGTATTCACCGTCAAATTCTTGCATGGCAGCCTCGATATTATCGGTTGTTGCTTCCAAAAAATATTCGTGAATTTCTTCCTGCTGATCTTCATCTAATACATCATCGATATAATAAGCCAGATTCAAGCGAGTACCGCTAAACACAATTTGTTCCATGGCCTTCACCAGTTGACCAAGTTCCAGACCCTTGGCGGAAGCGATATCTTCCAATGGCAGTTTGCGATCCACATTTTGTATGATGTAAAGCTTGAGTGCCGAATTTGCCCCGGTACTCTTAACTACCAGGTCATCGGGCCTTGTTATGTCGTATTCTGTCACGTAGGTGGAAATGAAGTCCACAAAGGGCTGACCGTATTTTTTGGCCTTACCCTCACCTACCCCATGTATATTTAAAAGTTCATTAATGGATATTGGGTACTTTAAGGCCATATCTTCCAGGGACGGGTCCTGAAAAACCACAAAAGGTGGGACATCGCGGTTTTGCGCCTCTTTCCTGCGAAGGTCTTTAAGTAACTTTAATAACCTATCATCGGCAGCTCCGCCCGAGCTGCGGGATGCCTTGATCATGGCATTGTCTGTCGACTCATTGTAAATGTGGTCTTTGGCCATTAGAAAAGACGCAGGTTTGCTCAAATATTCAATCCCTTTTTGAGTTACCTGTAATATGCCGTATTGTTCGATCTGTTTCTTGATGAGGCCGGCCACCAGCACTTGCCGGATCAGGGCCATCCAATATCCTTCATCTCTGTCCGCTCCGATGCCGAATATCTCTTTTTCATTGGTTTTGTGAGAAGCAATCAAGGCATTTGTGGTCCCGACAAGGGTTTTAACGATCTCCTTGGCCTTGAACTTCGCATTTGTACCCTGAATTACCTTAATGAGTTTGATCACTTGGTCCTGTGCTTCCTCTTTTTCCTTTGGATTTCTGGAGTTGTCGTCCATATCTGCACCATCGCCGTCAATCTCATCAAAATCTTCACCGAAATAATGCAGTATGAACTTGCGCCTTGAAATCGAGGTTTCTGAATATGCTACAATTTCTTGAAGCAATGCATTTCCAATTTCCTGTTCAGCCACAGGTTTACCGGACATGAATTTTTCCAATTTCTCCACGTCTTTATAGGAATAAAATGCCAAACAATGGCCTTCTCCCCCGTCCCTGCCTGCTCTTCCGGTCTCCTGATAATAGCTCTCTATACTTTTTGGAATATCGTGATGAATCACATAGCGAACATCGGGTTTGTCAATACCCATTCCAAATGCAATGGTTGCTACGACCACGTCCACATCTTCCATTAGAAACATATCCTGATATTTAGAACGTGTTTTGGCATCGAAACCCGCATGATATGGAACTGCACTGACACCGTTTACCTGTAATACCTGAGCCAGCGACTCAACGCGTTTTCTGCTCAGGCAATATATGATTCCCGATTTTCCTGAATTTTTTTTAACAAATCGGATAATATCTGCATCCACATCGGCCGTCTTCGGCCGTACTTCATAAAACAGATTGGGTCTGTTAAACGAGGCCTTAAACGTTTTGGCATCCTGGATAAGTAAATTTTTAAGTATATCTTCCTGTACTTTTGGTGTGGCAGTAGCAGTGAGGGCAATAATCGGTATTCTGTCGCCCAGTCTATTGATAATAGACCGTAAATTCCTGTATTCAGGTCTGAAGTCATGCCCCCATTCAGAAATGCAATGTGCCTCGTCTATAGCCACAAAGGAGAGGTTAACCGATTGAAGAAAATCTACATATTCTCCTTTGGTAAGTGATTCCGGAGCTACATATAACAGCTTGGTAATACCGGCAACTATGTCTTCTTTTACTTGTTTAACCTGGGTTTTGGTAAGTGAAGAATTCAGTACATGGGCTACACCTGTCTGGTCGGATACCCCACGGATAGCGTCGACCTGGTTCTTCATCAGGGCGATCAAAGGGGAAACTACAATAGCGGTTCCTTCATTGATCAGAGCCGGCAGCTGGTAGCACATAGACTTGCCTCCACCGGTCGGCATAATAACAAATGTATTTTTGCCTTGAATAACATTTGAAATAACTTCTTCCTGAAGACCTATAAACTTGGTAAATCCAAAATATTTTTTGAGTGAAGCGCGTAAATCAATCTCCTTCAATTCCATTCCCTAATAATAAAAGACCTTTTAATGCATCAACCAAGAGGTCTTAATTCATTGTAATTATAACAGTTTAATAAATTGGCGAGTCGATATAGTAATCTAATGAACAATATTTGTAAGTGTTCTATAAAATAAGATTGCGTAATTTTGTAATCTTAAATATAATACATTCTGTTATAAACTGTTCTAATAATTATACAATTTCTCGTAACGGAATCATAAAATTTCCATTAAACTTTGAGTAATTCCAAGAGCATACTGGCCACAGCAAAAAAAACAATTGAGACAGAAGCCGAAGCAATCCAAAATCTATCCGCACAACTCGACAATGACTTTGTGGAAGCCGTGAAGTGTATTTTGGAATCTAAAGGAAGGGTTGTCATTTCCGGTATTGGCAAAAGCGCCATCATTGCGTCTAAAATCGTGGCCACATTAAATTCTACAGGAACTCCGGCCATCTTTATGCACGCTGCTGATGCTATACACGGCGACCTGGGAACCATTCAAAAAAACGATGTTGTTATATGTATTTCCAAAAGTGGAAATACGCCGGAGATAAAAATGCTGGTGCCCCTGATTAAATTGGGGAGCAACAAGCTTATCGGGATGACAGCCAGCCCGGATTCATATCTGTCCGAGAATGCGGACTACACACTTCACACATTTGTTGAAAAGGAGGCTTGTCCGAATAATCTGGCTCCAACTACAAGTACAACCGCCCAACTTGTTATGGGCGACGCATTGGCAATTTGCCTTCTTGAGTTGAGAGGGTTCAGCCCCAAGGATTTTGCCAAATATCACCCCGGTGGCACGCTGGGCAAGAAATTGTATTTAAGAGTATCCGACATAGCCAGGAACAACCTCAAACCAGAGGTTGAAATGGAAACTCATGTCAAAAACGTCATTATAGAAATTTCGGAAAAGATGCTGGGTGCAACCGCTGT
>JBPCUI010000301.1:0-4998 GCA_051011235.1 Flavobacteriaceae bacterium | reverse complement strand
AGTTTGCACCGACATTTACCTCCATTATCATGGCTGGAAAGGTGGGTTCTTATATTACTTCCAGTATAGGCACAATGCGCGTTACAGAACAAATAGATGCCCTTGAGGTGATGGGAGTGAATTCGTTGAATTATCTTGTTTTCCCAAAGATCGTCGCGATGATGATGTACCCATTCGCAGTGGCAATTGCCATGTACGTTGGAATTTTGGGTGGTTGGATTGCAGGTGTTTGGGGAGGGTTCACCTCCAGTGCAGAATTCATCGAGGGCTTACAGATCGATTTCAAACCATTTCACGTGACATATTCATTTATAAAAACGGCGGTTTTTGCCTTTATCCTGGCTACTATCCCGTCTTACCATGGATATTACATGAAGGGCGGTGCACTTGACGTGGGCAAGGCGGCCACAACTTCCTTTGTCTGGACGAGTGTGGTGATTATAATTGCGAATTTTGTACTGACCCAATTACTATTAGGCTGATGATAGAGGTAAATAATCTTCATAAGTATTTTGATGATACACACGTACTCGACGGCATCACAACATCGTTCGAAAAGGGCAAGACGAACTTAATTATCGGTCAGAGTGGTTCTGGGAAAACCGTATTTATGAAATGCCTGCTGGGATTACTCAGCCCGGAAGAAGGAACTATCAGCTACGACGGACGGCGTTTTTCAAAACTCTCATTAGATGAAAGAAGGAACCTGAGACAGGAAATGGGTATGGTTTTCCAGGGCAGTGCGCTCTTTGATTCCATGACGGTAGAAGGCAATGTAATGTTCCCACTTGAAATGTTCACAAGTCAAAGTAGGTCTGAAATGGAAGACCGGGTCAATTTTGTGCTCGACAGGGTTAATCTGGTAGACGCTCATAAGAAGTTTCCAGCGGAGATCTCTGGAGGTATGCAGAAGCGGGTGGCTATTGCCAGAGCGATTGTGATGAATCCTAAATACTTATTTTGTGATGAACCCAATTCCGGCCTGGATCCAAATACCGCGATTATAATAGACAATCTTATTCAGGAGATTACAAAGGAATACGATATTATCACCGTTATAAACAGCCATGATATGAATTCGGTTATGGAGATTGGCGAGAAGATCATTTTTTTGAGAAATGGAATTAAGGAATGGGAAGGTACCAACAAAGATATTTTCAGAACAGATAACGAGGCAATTACAAATTTTGTGTACTCTTCAGAACTCTACAAAAAAGTGAGGCAGGTGTATTTAGACGACAGTAATTAATTGAGCTCTCTGATCTGAATTTTGTTATTTCGGAGACGGAGCTTTAACCAATCACTGAGCTTTTTCATATCGGCTTGCTTCTGTTTTCTTCTAACACCTTTTTTCCATTGAACTTCAAATACCGGGATGGTGTCAATTTTCTGAAAATTTGTCCTTAATGTATAAGAGAAAGCCAGAGTTTCAAGGTTTTCGTAATTGGCCCGTGCTTCAGCACTAATATTCCTAAAAGGTATCTGGCCTGTAACACGCCTGCTGAGGGAAGCCACTTCCTCTTCTAACAACAGGATGCGTTCATCCTTGGTTGCCAGTTCAGCTTTTTTTGCTTCGTATAATTCATTGACGTAATTGAAGCGTTCCTGAGCATCACTCCTACCCCCTTGAACAATTCTTAAATTAACATCTTGCATTTTCGAATATTTTGCCATTTGTACTTCCCAGGTATCGATGATATTATCCGGAATACCACTGTCTCCAACACAAACTAATTCTATCGTAGATCTCCCATCCCTTTTATAATCTATCTGAGTAAGATTATCCAGGTAATATCCATTACCCTCAAATTGGTACACTTCGATAGTTTCGCTGAGAAAGTCTTGTGCCTGTCTTTTGAAGCGCGATTCCTGAAATACGTTATAAAAAGTAATCCCAGCAGGGATCATAACCAACAGTGCGACTAACGAAGCCATATGACCTAACATTCGTCGCCTGGTTGATTTGATATATTTCACATAAGGAATCTTCAAAAATTTCAGGACCAGAAAGGTGGCCAGAGCAATAAATATCGCATTGATCGTAAACAAATACATGGCACCAGTGGCGTACTCCCAATTTCGTATCGCTATGCCGAATCCAACGGTACATAGAGGCGGCATCAATGCGGTGGCAATGGCAACTCCAAAAATTACCGTTGCCACTGTACCTCTTTTAGCCCGGGCAACAACCAGGGCCAATCCGCCAAAAAAAGCGATTAGTACATCACGTATATCGGGTGCCGTCCGGGAAAGTAGTTCTGAAGACTCATTGATTATGGGAAAGAATTCAAAAAAAAGAAAGGCCGTTAATATGCTATATACTACCATGATCGCCCCGTTTAAAAGAGAGCGTTTTAGTGTATCAATATCATTGGTGGCAATTGAAAGTCCTATTCCCAAAATAGGGCCCATCAGTGGTGAAATAAGCATGGCCCCGATTACCACCGCAGGAGAATTGGCATTCAGGCCTACAGATGCAATAAAAATGGAACAAACCAAAATCCAAATGGTATGACCTTTAAAGGAAATATCCTCAATGATGGCTTGCTTGGTCGCATCAATATCTGTATTCTGACGGATATCGAGCATTTCGGACATAAAGGAACGGGCACTGGCAAGCAGGCCCTTAAATTCTTTCTTTATTTCTTCTCTACTCTGCTCTTCCTCTTTTGAATTTTTTTGATGCTGACCATCTTGAAAATCATCCATATTTAGGTGTATTGGTCTCCGTAAATTTCCTTAACCTTTGCCAATACAATTTTGATTTCTTGTTCCTTGGATTTGGGCATTATAAGAAGGACCTCTTCTTTGTCGACAATAATATAGTCATTTAAATCTTCAATCACCACCAATTTACCGGCTGGAGTTCTGATGATGTTCTGACTAGAATTCAACCCAAGAAAACTAGCATTGACCAGTGCGTTCTCATTTGAGTCTTTATCTAATTTGTCGTACAGAGATCCCCAGGTCCCCAAGTCATTCCAGTCGAAAGAAGCGGGTAGCACATAAATTTCTTCGGCTCTTTCCAGGATGGCATAGTCAATCGAAATATTGTCTGCTTTAGGGTAATTTGCCTGGATAAACTCAATTTCGCGCTCGGTATTGTAGTACTCCATACCAGAATTAAATAGCTGATATTGAGATGGTTGATATTTTTCGAACGCATTGATAATAGTGCTTGTACTCCACATGAAGATTCCGGCATTCCCAAGAAAATTTCCTTGTTCTAAATATTTCTTAGCCGTTTGATAAATCGGCTTTTCCTTAAACTGGACAACCATTTCTAGATCCCGGTCTTCTGAAGTACCACGATCTTTATCATATTCTATATATCCATAGCCCGTATTGGGGAATGACGGCACTATCCCCATGGTGCAGATTACCTCTTCTTTTTCACACTTTTCAAAACATGTTTTCACGTCCTCTGCAAACAAATTCTCGGCTTCAATCCAATGGTCACTCGGTGCAACAATCATAACTGCGTCTGGGTCCATTTTCTGGATCTTCATCGCAGCATAGAGAATACAAGGGGCTGTATTTCTCATATCGGGTTCCGCTACCACTTGATTTAATTCAAGTTCCGGTAGTTGCTCCATTACCAGGTCACTATATTTTTCATTGGTAAGTATCAGTATATTTTCGGCCGGAATAAAACTTTTAAGCCTGTCAAATGTCTTTTGTAACAAGGTTGCTCCTGCGCCCAGCATGTCGTGGAACTGCTTGGGCAGTTCTGTTGTACTGATCGGCCAAAACCGGGATCCTACACCACCGGCCATTATAACGGCATAATGATTTTTTTTCATTCAATAATTATTTACTTATCAATACTACTTCGGCGTTGGGTTGAAACAAATACAACCTTCCGCTTGAGAGTTCAATACATTCAATACGTTTTACCCTTTTCTTTCCTCTTTGGAATTTTTTACCATTGTACATGCTAAAGATCCCTCCCGAAGGTATTTCTAATACGCTTACGGTATTGGTCGGCGGGTCATATTTCTTAAGTGCAAAAGCAAGATTCGCATCTGTTGAACTACTTGCCTTTGGGTTTTTAATATGATACGCCAGCACAGACAATAGCTCGGATGGGAAAATCTCCGGTCTTAAAAATGGCAACATCAAATGCTGAAATGTTCTTTTCCATTCCTTGCCATGTGGCTTAATGCGACGTCCAAAGTTTTCAAATGCCTGTAAATGCGCAATTTCATGCAGCATTGTTATCAAAAATCTATAGGGATTGGGAGTAGCGTTCAAGGTGATGGCATGACTTCCATCGGCCAATCGTTTGTAATCTCCGTGCCGCGAGACCCTTATGTTTACAATCTTTATGTGGACATCAAGAGTATCCAAAAGGCGTTTTGCTGAGTGGATCGCTGCTGCTGGCAAATATCTATTGAGACCGTCTTCCATTCGAACAAAAATAGGATATATAAACATTCCATGTTGCACAGAATTGCTAATTTCACCTAAAATAATAAAGGATTACGCCCGCCTTATCTTAAGCCGTGAAAACAATGTATTTGAATTCGTTCGATTTGCATTATCCGCTAAAATGGCATTTGCTGAAAATAATACTATTTTCGGTTATATTATCCTGTAATTCAGACGACAACACATCAAACCCTGAGGGTATTACGGGAGAATGGCAACTTGTAGAAATGCTTGCGGACCCGGGCGACGGGAGTGGTGTTTTTATCCCGGTAGATAGCGATAAAATGATAAGTATCCTCTCGGACGGTACCTATTCCTCCAACGGAAATCTCTGTGCATTCTCGGCGATGCTAGGTGATCCTAGTAGTGGAGTTTATGATGAAGATGCAGATGGCTACCTTATTGATTGTGGTTCGCCCTTTCCTTTTCAATTACGTCTGAATTTGGTAGAGGATGATTTGATCATCTCCTTTGTTTGCATAGAGCCTTGCCTGCAGAAGTTTAAAAGAATCGATTAGATCAGGGTGTAGAACTGGATACCTGCAGGACTTTGCCATTAAAGTACCG
>JBPCUI010000300.1:0-3311 GCA_051011235.1 Flavobacteriaceae bacterium | reverse complement strand
CCTTAAGAATATGTGAATGACCCGATATAAAAAGTTTCGGTGGCTGTTTTTGGATCTCATCCCTAATTTTTCTGTCATAACGCCCGGGATAACCACCGATATGCGTGATCCAAACATCGACCTCCTCACATTGAAAACGCTGGTGTAATGGATACTCCTGCTGGATAAGGTGATTGTCGATATTTCCGTATACGGCTCTCAATACTGAGACTTCGCTTATCGCATCCACAACTTTTAAGTGTCCGATATCGCCGGCATGCCATACTTCGTCCGCTTTCCTGGCGTATTTCAGAATGGCTTCGTCCATATGACCATGCGTGTCGGAGAGAAGTAGAATTTTTTTCATTGTACTATCGCAAACTTTTGAACAAACGGCAGATCAGCTGCCTAACAACTCGGCTGAAATAATCAAAACTTGAAAGAATCGGGTATCTTTGCCCTTCACAAAATTAATCAATCAATTGAGATATTTTGTTCACTTTTCATACCTGGGCAAGTCTTTTCACGGCTGGCAACGACAGCCAAATGCCATAACTGTACAGGAGCAAATGGAATCTTGTTTCTCAACTGTTTTGAGACAGACTGTGGAACTGGTTGCAGCCGGCCGGACAGATACAGGTGTTCACGCCAGTGAAATGTACGCTCATTTCGATTGTGATCATATAGACAGTACCGATGATTTTGTGCAACGGATAAATTCATTCCTGCCAGAAGATATCGCCATTAACAACATCATACAGGTGAATTCGGAGGCACATGCGCGTTTTGGGGCATTGGAGCGAACTTATGAATACAGGATTGTACAAAAGAAAGACCCGTTCCTGGCAGACACAACCTATTATTCCAGGCAACCCTACGATATTTCAAAAATGAATACAGCTGCCGATCTGTTGTTGGGTAAAAAGGATTTTGAGTGTTTTTCTAAATCCAATACAGATGTGAAGACTTTCATTTGCAATGTGAAACAGGCCGAATGGCGGCGACAGGAAAACCAATTGGTGTTTACTATAACAGCCGACCGCTTTTTGCGCAATATGGTAAGGGCTGTTGTAGGGACATTGCTCGATGTGGGTCTTGAAAAGAAGTCCTTAGAAGATGTTAATACTATTATAAAAAATAAGGACCGGCGGTTGGCCGGAGCATCTGTACCTGCAAAAGGATTATCTTTGGTTCGGGTTCAATACCCTGAAGACATGCTTCCAAGGAATGGATAAAGACACTGGTAAAGCCTTTGATTTTAGATTGTTCAAAAGGGTGGTAGCTTTTACCAGGCCTTACAGACTTACCTTCTACGGGGTGGCGCTGGCCGCAATTTTACTTTCTGCCTTCGCCGTTCTAACACCACTGATTGTTAGCGAAATTGTTGATGGGGCCATTAAAAAAAGCGATGCCGAAAAACTCTGGTACCTGACCTTGGCCATGGCAGGAGTGCTTTTCGGACAGGTTCTAAGCCAATTATCTTTCAATTACTACGCCAATTGGTTGGGTGAATCGGTTATCAAAGATATCCGGATTACACTTTTCGATCGTATGATGGGATTTAAGATGAAGTATTTTGACAACTCCTCAATTGGTGTCCTGGTTACAAGAGCTGTTGCCGATATGCAGAGGATAGGCGAAATTTTCAGTCAGGGATTCTTCGTCATCGTGGCCGATCTTCTAAAAATGTTGGTGGTTGCTGCTGTGATGCTGGTATTGAATTGGAAACTGGCTTTAATTGTATTTGTTGTTCTGCCCGTTATTCTATACGCAACACGGTTGTTCCAGCAGGCTATGAAAAAGGCGTTTATAGATGTCAGGGCGCAGGTATCGAATCTCAACTCATTTGTGCAGGAGCGTATTACAGGAATGAAAATTGTGCAACTTTTTACCCGCGAGGCCATAGAGAGTAATAATTTTCGGCAGATCAATGAGAAACACAAAAAGGCCTGGCTCAAAACGGTTTGGTACAATTCCTTTTTCTTTCCCATTGCGGATATTGTTTCGTCTATTACTGTGGGACTGATCGTATGGTATGGTGGATTACAGAACGTTACGAACATCAAGGCAGATGAATACGGGACCATCTTTGCGTTTATTCTTCTTTCAGGTATGCTATTTCAGCCGTTGCGACAAATTGCGGATAAATTCAACACGCTGCAGATGGGTATGGTGGCGGCCAATCGGGTGTTTAAAATATTGGATACTGAAAGTCGAATTGAAGATAGCGGGACAGAGGAAAAGGACCATGTATTGGGGAATATTAAATTCTCGAACGTTCATTTTGGTTACCTGGAAAATGAAGAAGTACTTCACGGGATTTCATTTGATGTAAAAGTTGGGCAGACAGTTGCGATTGTAGGGGCTACCGGCGCTGGTAAATCGACCATTATTAACCTGTTGAACAGGTTTTACGAAATTGATTCGGGCGCAATTCTCATTGATGGTATCAATATTAAAGATTACAAACTGGCTTCACTTCGTCGGAATATCGCCATTGTCTTACAAGATGTCTTCCTCTTTGCCGATACAATTGCCAACAATATTTCGCTTAAGAATGAGGGAATAACAATGGAGACAATTGAAGACGCTGCACGGCAAATTGGTGTCCATGAATTTATCAGCAGCTTGCCGGGAGGGTACCAGTATAACGTGAAGGAGCGGGGTACTATGCTGTCAAGCGGACAAAGGCAGCTTATTGCTTTCTTAAGGGCTTATGTTAGTAATCCCAGTATTTTGGTTTTGGATGAGGCTACTTCTTCCGTAGACACCTATTCGGAGCAACTCATACAGCAGGCTACGGACAAAATCACAGAAGGGCGTACCTCCATTATCATTGCCCACCGACTGGCCACGGTTAAGAAAGCAGATACGATAATAGTGATGGATGCCGGTCAAATTGTTGAATTCGGCAGCCATAAAGAGTTGCTTAAAAAAGGAGGCTACTACAATAAGCTTTACGAGGCCCAGTTCCTGGCTGAAGAAATGGCTAGGCATTGAGTTACCCTATTAAACCGGAGCGAAGTCCTTAATACTCAATACACCGGTAAGGAATAGAACAGCATAGAATACCATGATGAACCCAAAATATCCCAGGGTCACCAGAACTGAAAACAGCGGTATTTTCAACACTAACTGTGGACTCGAAAACCGATTCAGTCGCTGCATCGCATATATAGAATAGATCACCAAAGCTATTAGCATAGGGATGCCAAGTACCAAATAGTTCTCCGGGGAGATGATTAGAATGGCCAGACTGGGCGGAAATAAAAGGATACTCCAATGCGCCAGAATATACATGTAAAAGACACTGTATTCGGCGAGATTGTAGG
>JBPCUI010000299.1:0-3974 GCA_051011235.1 Flavobacteriaceae bacterium | reverse complement strand
GTAATCACCTTCCTCCAAAGGGAGGCTGTTCTTCATTATGTAAAGGTACTATTTTGAGAGTAATCTACCTCATAGCTTAATCCAATGCAGAAGTGGGCTAAAAAGACCGATTTTCCGAGATTGTCCGGTTGTGTTGTGCAAGTATTTTAGTAATTTTAGCAATCTCTCAGATTAACGAGCGTTGTAAAGGGGCAATGATTTTAGTGTTCAGACATCTATTTTACAGAAATTACGTGGGTTTGTCTTTATGGCCCTTTATCATATTAAAGAACACCGATCTCAAGCGGGATCTGGTTCTTATAAACCACGAAAAGATACATCTTCAACAGCAGAAGGAATTGCTGATCATTCCTTTTTACCTGCTTTACTTTATCGAGTGGATAATCCGGTCCTTGCTTTATTTTGATTTTTATAAAGGTTATCAGAATATCAGTTTTGAACGAGAAGCTTATTTCAATGAAAAGAATCTGAATTATCTTAATCAGCGACCTGCATTCGGATTTCTGAAGTATGTCAATAGCAAAAACTCAGAGACGTGAACGCTGTAAATGAGCGTGTGTTCTTACCCATATTGGAGGAGAATAAGCTTCAGCTCTATATTAAGCGTTTAGATAACGCACATCTCCCCGTTGCAGGTAATAAATTCTATAAACTCAAATACAATCTCCTAGAAGCTAAAAAGAATAATTTCAATTCACTTCTCACATTTGGCGGAGCTTATTCTAACCATATCCTTGCGACCGCCCTGGCTGGCAAAGAGCACGATTTGAAAACCATTGGGCTAATTCGAGGTGAAGAGTTACTGGATAATTGGGAAAGTAATCCAACCCTTAAAGCCGCATATCTGGCGGGTATGCGTTTCAAATTTATTAGCCGGGCGGAATACCGGCATAAAAATGAAGCTGATTTCACAAGTGTTCTTAAAAAGGAATTAGGCGATTTTTATCTCCTTCCTGAAGGTGGCACCAACGCCCTGGCGGTGAAAGGGTGCAGTGAAATTTTAGACGAAGACGACTATAGGTTTGATACAATTTGCTGTGCCGTAGGTACGGGAGGTACGCTAGCCGGGTTAGTAAATTCATCGATAGAAAATCAGAGGGTCCTGGGCTTTACTTCACTTAAAGGTGATTTTTTAAAAGAAGATATTTGTAATTTTACTGCCAGGAAAAACTGGGAGCTGTGCGGAGAATACCATTTTGGTGGTTATGCAAAGGTTGATGAAGAGCTAATTGAGTTTATCAATATTTTTAAAATTCAAACGCAAATTGGACTAGATCCTGTTTATACCGGAAAAATGATGTTTGGGATTTTAGATATGGCTAAAAAGGGTTTTTTCGCTCCGGGGACCACGATCCTGGCTATTCACAGTGGGGGTATCCAGGGGATTAATGGAATGAATGCAAAACTGAAAAAGAAAAACTTGCCACTGATTAACCTATGAAACAAATTGTATTAGGTACATTTTTAGCCCTTTTCTTACTGGGCTGTAATGCAAAAAAGAGATCCACTTCATCGAAAAAAAAGGAGAAGGATAAGGTGGCTTATACCAAGTCTCCGGATTTTAAAGATTCCGAGACTTATCCCATGCCCTCAGATGATGGAAAATTTGCGACCTACCGTATTAATTCCGTTGAAGAATACATCGATACTTTCTCTGAAATAGCCAAAGCAGAAATGATTGATTATGGAATACCGGCAAGTATAACCCTTGCGCAGGGAATACTGGAAAGCGGTTTCGGACAATCCGAACTGGTATTAAAAACCAATAATCATTTCGGTATTAAATGCCACAACGGATGGGATGGTGCTTTTGCTTATCACGATGACGATAGTAAGGGCGAGTGTTTCAGGAAGTATAATCACCCGATGTATTCTTTCAGGGACCACAGTATTTTTCTCTCTTCGAGGTCTAGATATAGTACTTTATTTGATTTGAGAAAAGATAACTACAAAGGTTGGGCCAAGGGTTTGAAAAAGGCGGGATATGCAACAGATCCCAGATACCCTCAAAAGCTTATTTCATTTATTGAGCGCTATGACCTGAATCGGTTCGACAGGGAAGTAATTCGAAATGGGGTAGCTGTTAAACGCCCACCGAGGAAGTTCGATTTAACTACTTACAAAGTACAGCAAGGAGATACGCTTTATTCAATCTCGCGCAGGTATTACATCTCTGTAGAGGAGATCATGAAGCTCAATAAATTAAACGACAGCACTATATCTATAGGTCAGAAGCTTGTAATTAAATCTGAAAAGACAAAATAAGCAAAATGATCTACAAAAGAAGCAGTGCTCTGTTTGCCGACGCAAAGAAAGTAATTCCGGGCGGTGTAAATTCACCGGTCCGCGCTTTTAAGGCGGTAGGAGGCGAACCTATATTCATAGAGAGTGCCAAAGGAGCTTATTTGTACGATGTGGATGGGAACCGCTACGTAGATTATATAGCTTCCTGGGGTCCTTTAATCCTGGGACACGCCTATGAGCCTGTGATCGAAGCTGTAATTCAGAAAGCCAAAAAAGGAACTTCCTTCGGAATCCCCACAGAAATTGAAACAGAGCTCGCGCGCCTGGCTATATCGATGGTACCCAATGCAGACCAAATCCGATTCGTAAACAGTGGAACAGAAGCTTGTATGAGCGCTGTACGGCTGGCTCGGGGATATACAGGAAAGGATAAGATTATCAAATTCGCAGGCTGTTATCACGGCCATGCGGATTCTTTCTTAATACAGGCGGGGAGTGGAGCTGTTACCTTTGGCAGTCCGAACAGTCCGGGTGTAACACAAGGTACAGCCAGGGATACATTGCTTGCCAGTTATAACAATTTGGAGAGTGTAAAAGTTTTGACTGAAGCCAATGAAGGTGAAATTGCAGCGGTGATCATAGAACCCGTAGCTGGAAACATGGGATGTGTGCCTCCGACCGAGAATTTTATAAAAGGCCTTAGGCAACTATGCAGTGATAGTGGTATTCTATTAATATTTGACGAGGTTATGACCGGATTCAGACTGGCTGCCGGCGGTGCGCAGGAAGTGTTGGGTGTAGACGCTGATATTCTGGCTTTCGGGAAGGTGATCGGTGGCGGGCTGCCCGTAGGTGCTTTTGCGGCCAGGGAAGAAATTATGGCATATTTGGCACCGGACGGACCTGTTTATCAGGCAGGGACTTTAAGCGGTAACCCTCTGGCTATGAGTGCCGGATTCGCGATGTTGAGCGAGTTGAATAGGAAGCCCGACATTTTTGAGAGTCTTTCAAATAAAACAGAATACCTGCACCGAGGGATTTCTGAGATCCTTGTAAATTCCGGACTTGATCACCAGATAAATCGTTTCGGATCCATGATCTCGGTCCATTTTACAGATCAACCGGTTGTGGATTTTGAAAGTGCGGCTAAAGGGAATAACAATACTTTCAAGAAGTACTTTCACGGCATGCTGGAACAAGGTATTTATCTCCCACCCAGTGCTTTTGAAAGCTATTTTCTCAACGATGCTATTAGTTATGAAGATATTGATAAGACCATCGAAGCACTGGCAAATATTATACCTGGACTCCAATAAAAAAGGGCACCTAAGTGCCCTTTTATCTTAATTTACTCTATACATCTGTATTAACTATCTACTTGGTTTACCCTTATGTACCTTACATTTACCGCGTAAGTTTTTGGGAGTGCGCATCTTTTCCCATTTTTCAAATTGACTTTTATCTAAAATCGATTTCATTTTTTCTTTGTGGTCAATCTTCCTGTCAAGGCGGTCACTCATCATTGCATAACGC
This sequence comes from Flavobacteriaceae bacterium, assembly GCA_051011235.1. Lineage (GTDB taxonomy): Bacteria > Bacteroidota > Bacteroidia > Flavobacteriales > Flavobacteriaceae > JAHEJJ01. The sequence goes on along the minus strand of JBPCUI010000299.1, from coordinate 197 downwards.
TCATCTGAGCTGGGTTTTTCGGCTTTTTCACTATCTTTAACAGCCCTGCGCTCTTCCATTTTTGCTTTTCTGTATTCGGCATTTTCGAGCTCTATTTGCCGAATTTCGGCTTGCTGTTGTTCAGTAAGATCCAGAGCCAGCGTCAGTTTTTTTGTCTCCAAGCTGGCCACTTGTTCAGGATTCATGTCCTTCATTGC
>JBPCUI010000298.1:0-4517 GCA_051011235.1 Flavobacteriaceae bacterium | reverse complement strand
GTTCTGAAGTAGCTTATCTATTTGTTCTTCTTTGCCCTGTGCCAGCAGGAACTCGCCGGTAGAAATGTCTAAGAAAGAAACTCCTAATAAATTCCGGCCAAAGTGCAAAGCGCACAGAAAATTATTGGTCTTTGCATTGAGTATATCATCGTTTAATGCTACCCCGGGTGTTACGAGTTCGGTGACCCCTCTTTTGACAATGGTTTTGGTGAGCTTTGGATCTTCCAGCTGATCGCATATGGCAACACGCTGCCCGGCTTTGACAAGCTTTGGCAGATAGGTATTTAGAGAGTGATGCGGGAAGCCGGCTAGTTCGGTCTTATCGCCACCGTTGTTCCGGTGTGTAAGAATAATGCCAAGTATTTTTGCCGCTTTAACAGCATCCTGCCCAAAGGTTTCATAGAAATCGCCCACCCGGAACAATAGCAGAGCATCAGGATATTTAATCTTGATCTGCTGATACTGCTTCATCAGCGGTGTTAACTTCTTTGTATTTCCACTTTTGGCCAATGCCTGAGATTTAATCTATTTTTGCTAACACCGAAAATACCAATTTCATAAGGGAAAATTAATCACTGTTGATATTTTCGGATAAGTTAATGAGACCCAATTTTGAACTAGTTCAAAATTGCAGGTCGAATTAATCCTGACCATGGCGTCAGGATAGTTTGAAGTAACGCAAGAATTAAAAGAAGTCTTGGGTCGAATTAATCCTGACCATAGCGTCAGGATAGTTTAATGTAACGCAAGAATTAAAATAGGTTTTGGGTCGATTTAATCCTGACCATGGCGTCAGGATATTTTGAGGAAACACAATTATTAAAAAGAGTCTTGGGTCGAATTAATCCTGACCATGGCGTCAGGATAGTTTGAAGTAACGTAAGAATTAAAAGAAGTTTTGGGTCGAATTAATCCTGACCATGGCGTCAGGATAGTTTGAAGTAACGTAAGAATTAAAAGAAGTCTTGGGTCGAATTAATCCTGACCATAGCGTCAGGATGACTATTGAGAAACAAACAATGAGGAAATTAAAAAATAGTGAATTAGACAGACTCGATGTCGGGCAGTATAAAAAAGCTAAGAAGACCCCATTGATCGTTGTTTTGGAAAACATCCGCAGTCTCAACAATGTGGGCTCGGTTTTCCGTACAGCCGATGCCTTTCTCATTGAGAAGATCTATCTATGTGGAATTACTGCCAAACCACCGCATAAAGATATTCACAAAACAGCACTGGGTGCCACCGAAAGTGTGGATTGGGAATACCGGGATGATGCTCAAAAGCTTTTGGAAGAACTTCGACCCGATCATTTTTGCCTGGCGATAGAGCAGACTGAAAATGCCCTAAGTCTGCAAGAATTTGAACCGGTGCAGCAAAAATCGTATGTGCTGGTATTTGGCAATGAGGTTAAAGGGATTACACAAGAAGTAATTGATTCTTGTCACCTGGCCATAGAAATCCCTCAATTCGGGACAAAACACTCTCTTAACATATCGGTGAGTGCCGGTGTAGTACTGTGGGATCTCTGGTCTAAATTGCAGAATACCAAATCTAAATAAGCCAATCCGGGTAGATATAATATAGAAAAAACCCTGATCTTTGGATCAGGGTTTTTAATGTATAGTTTGAGTTAGTTAGTTTCTTAAAGGGAGGTGCAATTAAACACTTCCTACTGGACTGTGCAAGGAATTTGCCAAAAATTTGTTAATTGAAACCCGCCAAATTTGAAGGAATTTGCCGTCAAATTACCAGGATCTGTTGCTCTATTTTTTTTAAAATTTCCTCATAATCAGTGAGTTTCTCCACAAAATCCAGATTACTAACATCAATGATCAGGCTGTTTTTATGGGGGTAAGTTTTAACATAATTCAGATAACCCTGGTTGATCTGGTCTAAATAGGCAGGCCGGATGTTCTGCTCGTAATCCCGCCCTCGCTTTTTTATATTGTCCAGCAACCTCTCCGTACTCTGGTAGAGGTAAATATAGACGTCTGGTTTTTTCACTTCTCTGTACATAAAGTTGAATAACTGGCGATATAAGCTAAACTCCTCTTCCTGCAATGTGATCTCGGCAAATATGAGCGATTTAAATACGTCGTAATCACTCACCATAAAACTCTTAAACAGGTCGAATTGGGAAGTATCGTCCGTAAATTGTTGAAACCGATCTGCCAGAAAAGACATTTCCAGAGGAAATGCATACCGCGCCTGGTCTTTATAAAACTTAGGCAGGAATGGATTATCTGCAAAACGTTCCAGGATGAGTTTGGCCTCAAAATCGGCGGCTATTTTCTGGGCGAGTGTGGTTTTTCCCGCCCCGATATTGCCTTCTATGGCCAGGAGATGCAGCTGTGAAAAAAGATCCGGCCTGCTTTTAAATAAGAGGAGATTAGTTTTTATCACCTTCCCTTTGTCTTTGCATTCCTGCAATAGGTTTCTGGTATCTTTGTTCAGTGTTGGATGATAGAACTGAGGAGCGATATCGGCCAATGGCTTGAGTACAAATTTTCGTTTTTCGAGCTCGGGATGAGGGATTTTTAAGTGACTTTTATTGATGATTTCAGTTTCGTAATAGAGGATGTCAATATCAATTTCCCTGGAAACAAACCCAGCTTCCTTACTGCGTTCCCTACCCATCGAGCTTTCAATTTCAAGAATAGTACTCAATGCTTCTTCTGCTGTGAGCCTGGTTTCTAAGGCGATACAGGCATTTAAGAAATTTTCACCCTCAAAACCCCAGGCCGCTGATTCATATACTCCTGAGACTTTACTCACTGGCCCTAAGCGAGAGCCCAGCAATAATACCGCCTGCTGCAATTGAGCAAAGCGGTTGCCCAAATTGCCGCCAAGAGAAAGGTAAATGGTTTTGAGTGCATCCATATGGCCAAGCAAAGTAATGAAAAGATAGCAACTTCTCTATGGCGGTTCGGCGGATATAATTATAAGTGTAATTTTGTTTCTAACATTAAAAAAATACCGAATTTGTGTTAACAAACTCGGCATAAAGACTACTAATAATCTGAACGGGTCATGTGAAACCAACATTGGTTATATTTGCCCATCCTAATTAATATTTGAGATGAATTTTTTAAGAAATCTGCTGGCGGCAATTTTGGGAAGTCTTATAGCCTTGGGTATAGTATTCTTTATGTTCATGATCTTTGTAAGTCTTCTAAGTGTTGATGAGGGAATTACTGTGAAAAATAATTCAGTCCTGGAATTACAGACGCCATATCCAATTAAGGATTATTCCGGAGTAGATAATACAACTCCCTTTGGTGGTTTTTTTAGTGCAGAGCAAGGTTTAGACGAGATCCTGCACGCCATAGAGGTAGCCAGGGAAGACGATAAAATCAAAGGGATCAGCATCAACAGCAACTATTTGATGGCCGGAATTGCCCAAACCCAGGCATTAAGACATGCCCTGGAAGATTTTAAACAGGGTGGAAAATTTGTTTATGCCTACGGCGATTTTTATGCTCAAAAGGATTATTACCTGGCCAGCATTGCCGACAGTATTTATCTAAATCCGGTTGGCATCCTCGATTTTAAAGGGTTGTCGGCAGAAGTGCTTTACTTTAAAGATTTGCAGGAGAAGACCGGCGTAAAGATGGAAGTGGTGCGTCACGGAAAATACAAAAGCGCTGTAGAGCCCTTTCTTTCCAATGAAATGAGTGAGGATAACCGAACACAAATACAAGAACTAATTAGTTCTATATGGACAGCCGTTGTACAGGAGATCTCAGATGACAGAAATCTCAGTATTTCAGAAATAAATACAATAGCAGATACCTTGGGAGCAAGAAAACCGGAATACGCTCAAAAAATCGGATTGGTCGATGATATTCTTTATTTCGATCAGTATGAAGAACGTCTAAAGCTAGCTTCCGGAACTGAGGCTGATGACGATCAGAACTACATTGGCCTGGTGGATTATACGGAAGTAGCAAGTAGCAAGAAACTCAGGAAAGGTAAAGACAAGATAGCCGTGATCTTTGCACAAGGGGATATCTTTTACGGCGAAGGCAACCAGGATGTGATTGGCCAGGGTATCATGATTAAAGCCCTAAAAAAAGCAAGGGATGATGACGATGTTAAGGCCATAGTATTCAGAGTTGATTCACCGGGAGGCAATGCGCTTGCGGCCGATATTATTTGGAGAGAATTGATATTGACAAAAGCCCAAAAGCCGCTGGTTATATCTATAGGAGATGTGGCAGCATCCGGGGGCTACTATTTGGCCGTTGCCGGTGATAAGATTTTTGCGGAACCTACTTCGATTACAGGGTCTATTGGGGTTTTTGGCACCATCCCCAATATCAGCGGACTGGCAGATAATATAGGGATTAATGCAGAACAGGTGGGGACAAATGAAAATTCAGTCGACTATTCGGTGTTTGAACCAATGAGTGATCATTTTAGGGAGTATCTCGAAGAAGGGATTGAAACCACGTATGAGGTTTTTCTCGATCGGGTAGCCCAGGGCCGCAATATGTCTGTGGAGGAGGTCGATCTAC
>JBPCUI010000297.1:0-12413 GCA_051011235.1 Flavobacteriaceae bacterium | reverse complement strand
CCTAAAGGGTATATGATCCCCAATGATCTGGATTATTTACACTTAACTTCCAATAACACCATCTTCGGTACACAGATCAAAGAATTTCCAAAATCGAAGGTTCCGCTAATTTGTGATATGAGCTCTGATATTTTCTCTCGTCAGATGGATTTTTCGCAATTCGACCTGATTTACGCCGGGGCTCAGAAAAATATGGGTCCGGCCGGTACTACACTTGTAGTTGTCAAAGAAGAAATTCTCGGACAGGTGAGTCGTAAAATCCCTTCCATGATGGACTACCAGGTCCATATCGCCAAGGACAGTATGTTTAACACGCCTTCGGTTTTTGCCGTATATGTGTGTATGCTTACACTAGAATGGCTCAAAGAATTGGGCGGTATTGAGGGTATTGAGGAAATCAATGAGAAAAAAGCCAAGCTCATCTATTCCGAAGTCGATCTCAATCCGTTATTTAACGGTTTTGCAAAGAAAGAAGATCGTTCCAATATGAACGCCACTTTTACGCTCGCGGATGAAAAATTGAAAGACACCTTCGATTCTATGTGGAAGGAAGCCGGGATTAACGGATTAAGTGGTCACCGGTCTGTTGGCGGGTATCGCGCCTCCATGTACAATGCTTTGCCTTTGGAGAGTGTAGGTGTATTGGTAGATGTTATGGGCGACCTTGAAAGAGGGGCCTAATTATAATAAGGAATTTTGCATAATTAATAACAATAAAAAACTGTCGCTTCATGAAAATCTTAGCAAATGACGGTATATCTAATAAAGGAATATCAACACTTACGGATGCAGGCTTTGAGGTAGAAACTGCCAAAGTAGACCAGGAACAACTCGTCAATTATATCAATGACGAGAATGTCATAGGCCTGCTGGTACGAAGCGCTACACAGGTAAGGAAAGAACTGATCGATGCCTGTCCCGGACTGAAATTAATAGGCAGGGGGGGCGTTGGAATGGACAATATAGATGTTGATTACGCACGTTCAAAAGGACTGCATGTAATTAATACACCCGCGGCCTCTTCAGAATCGGTGGCCGAACTGGTCTTTGCGCACTTATTTGGTTCAGTGCGATTTCTGCACGATGCTAACAGGAATATGCCACTGGAGGGCGATAGTAATTTTAAAAAACTGAAGAAGCTTTATGCCAGGGGGTCCGAATTGAGGGGTAAAACACTTGGTATTATTGGATTTGGGCGAATAGGACAAGCCACTGCGCGAATTGCACTTGGAATTGGTATGAAGGTGGTCTATCACGATCCGTTTATAGAAGAAGCCCAGGTAGATTTAAACTTTTTCGACGGGCAAAGTACTAGTTTTAGTTTTCACAGTTTATCGAAGGAGGAAGTGCTTAAAGCATCCGACCTGATTACTTTACATGTACCTGCACAGGATCAGTATGTGATTGGTAAAAAAGAATTTGGTCTTATGAAGGAAGGTGTCGGTATAGTAAATGCTGCCAGGGGTGGTGTTGTGGATGAAGCGGCATTGGTAGATGCTCTTGAGAGTGGAAGAGTTGCTTTTGCCGGCCTCGATGTCTTTGAGTCCGAACCTTCTCCGCATATAAAGATTCTTATGCATCCTAAGGTCTCGCTTTCGCCGCATATCGGGGCAGCCACCGGAGAGGCACAGGACAGAATTGGTGAAGAATTGGCAACGCAGATAATATCGCTTCTCAAATAAATAGAGATCAGGGGTATTCTTATTTTTTGCTCAGCCAATTAATGTTGTAGTTACTCAGCTGAATATAAATAAAGCCTGTTTGGTCTTCTTCCTTTAGTTGGGTCTTGTCTATTTCCACCTCTTTGGCCAGGAACCGGAGTGGTATCTTAACATCAGATATAGCCAATTCCACCTCAATTCTTGCCGGCAGGATCTCTGATTCTTTGGGATCGTAGGTATAATTAATAATGAATACCCCGTTTTTCTTGGTGCTTATTTCCGATCTCATTACCCTTATTCTTTCTGTATCGATCATAAGGGTGGCTATGGAGAAATCTGCCTTGGAACTTTCCGGAATCACCTTTATTTCCGTGTATTCAACGCCGTTTATGGTGTCCTTTCCCGTATTGAGGCCCAGATAGGGATATCTTAATAGTTCTTTCATTGTAAAATCAAGTCCCCGCTTCGGTACCATTAAAAAGTTATCGGCTTCTATTTTGATTTTCTCTCCCTTTTTGAAATGTATTACAGCTTTTTTTGTGGGCATGTTTACAAAGTCGATATCTACATCGAGTTGAACATTGGCATCGAATGATTCCATTGAATCCAGTTTTGTCTCTAACTGGTTCAGGATATAATGCGGTTCTTGTGCGTAGAAGCCAGAACTAATCAAAATAAATAGCAATACCAATCTCATAGTCCTATATCTCGTTTTTGAAAAATCCGGATACCGATAAACGCGATTACGATCGTATACCCCAGCAGCCAAATGTTTTTAGTGATTATAACCGATACCGGTATGTCGTTATAGAAGAAATACTGCCAGCTGTTAATTAGCTTTGGAAAAAAATAATTATTCAGGAACGACAAACCAAAATCGAACTTCAACAAAATCGTTGTGCCAATTAAAAAGATGGCAGAAACAATCCATGTAATAGTGGATTCCCTCAATAAAACGGCGAGAGTCAGACTTGTTGTCGCATAGAAAAGCATTATGAATATCCCGGAAAGAAAGGCGCCCAGTAGGCGATACACTGCATCTTCAGACTCAAAAAAACTTAGCCCGTCCAGGTAAACAACCAGGTCACCGTTACCAAAAAAAAGGTAGGCCAATGAAAATGTGCTCAATATCATAATTAGCAATACAAAAACTGAAAAAAGCGCAGCGGCAAGGTACTTGCTGCTCATAAATTTCCAACGAGAAACAGGATGGAGGAATACAGCTTCAATTGTCCGGTCTTTATATTCAGATGTCAGAAACCCGGAAACAACGATCATCAAAATCAGCGGAATGTGAAACCAGAGTGAGTTCAAAACCAGGAAAATAATCAGATTGCCGTTAAGCAAATTGCCCTGGAACTCAAAAGACTCTCTTAAACTTTCAAGCATAAGCTCAAGAAAACCTTTGCCCTGGTAAAAAGCACTGATCATAATAAATGCCTCCAGCACTAACACCGCTGCCAGGGCATAGAATGTTTTGCGCTGATTCCAAATTTTAAAGAATTCTGTAGCCACTAATTCCCTCACGCTGTATCATTTTCGAACAAGCCCGTGAGATTGGGCTGTGGCAAGCAGGCCGAAATAGAAATACCCTCTGCAACAAGTTCGTCTATTAATCTTTCAATACCGAATTCACCAGGCTCAACAAGGACACTGTCGCCCCTGATTTCCGCTGATAGTTTCTGAAGAATCCTGGATTTTTCCAATGGATTTCCATATAATATATACGCGATGGATGTTCGGCCAATAATCTCTTTTGTTTTGTCTTTCTTAACAATCATACCTTCGTTGATCACATACAATGTATCACACAGATCGGCTATTTCGGTGAGATTATGAGAAGATAGCATTACGGCCATATTATTTTCCAGTGCCAGTTTGCGCAGCAGACCATGTAGTGCCTGAATTCCCATAGGATCCAGACCGGAAAACGGTTCATCCAGAATAATACATTCAGGCCTATTCATTAAAGCAATAGCCAATCCCAGCCGTTGTTTCATACCCATGGAGTAGTTCTTGACCGGATCGTTTCGATCAGTGAAGAGTCCTACCTCTTCCATCAATTTTACAAAGACGTCTGTACTAAAATGTAAACCCTGTAACCGGGCAAAGACTTTGATATTATCCCGAGCCGACAGATATCCGTATAAAGCCGGCTTATCTATAATACCTCCCAATGGTTTCGGTGCCTTAGAATTGATCTCTATCGATCCGGAATCTGGTGTTACCAGACCCAGGACAATTCTGAACAAAGTAGATTTACCTGCGCCGTTAGGGCCAATTAATCCGCAAATCTCGCCACTTGAACAGTTCAATGACACTGAATTCAATACTTGCCTTGATCCAAATGACTTGCTAATCTCCTTTAATGAAAGTATCATGTAATGCTTTCGAATTGAAGTTTTCGATAGTCGAATTTCGAGCTGTAGTATTTCTCCAGGAAGGTTCGCTCCCAAAAAGAATGGCGCGAAAGGAAAAACGGATCCCTTACAATGAAATAAGGAACATAATGGTACCATTTAACACCACTCTCCGTAAAATAAAGGCGTACATTATCCTCAATGCCCAATTCTTCCGCTGCAACAATAGCTGCTGAGCGCTGGCACCTGGAGCCTCGATACATGGCAGCAATGCGTGGGTTGTAGCCGTGTATAAAAAAGAGATCTTTTGCTCTTTTGTAGTCCTGAAAACGAGACCAACCGTCCATGATAACGAGAAAAATGTGCAGAAATGAAAACAGAAAAAGGCCTAGCCAGAAGACGATCCCAAATGTCGTATTAAGCGTCAGTGCTTTTTCTAATTGAACCCAGTAAATGTAAGATTCCAATATAAACAACAACAGTGACCAATGTAGCAGGCTACCCACTCGCAGATAGGAAAGAAACGGGTGAGGTTGTGTAGGTAGATAGGGGATTTTCATGTTCAAATATAATAATTATTGAACCTTTGCATGTTATGAGATTCAATATTACCATTGAATTCTTCTACTTCTCAATGATTATTTCCAATAGCGACAAAATCTTTCGGTTTTTTCATATCTTCAGGCGATTAATTATATAAAACACTACTATGACAGGATTATTAGATCTATTAAACAGTCCGACCGGAAAACAAGTAATTAGCGGCGTTGCGGGACAAACCGGTCAGCCGGAAAATAAAACCGCTGACGTTCTCAGTATGGCAATGCCACTTCTGCTGGGCGCTATGAAAAAAAATGTCTCAGCTCCCGGCGGCGCGGAGGGCCTAATGAGTGCCTTATCGTCAAAACATGACGGCAGTATCCTCGATAATCTCGAGGGTCTGTTCGGAGGTGGAGTAGACCAATCAGTGATGGATGATGGTGCCGGAATATTGGGCCATGTTTTTGGTAATAAACAGCCCAACGTGGAACAAGCCCTGAGCCAACGATCTGGCGTGGATACAAGCTCTATTGCCAGCATCTTAAAAATAGCTGCCCCTCTCGTAATGGGTTATTTAGGGCGTCAATCCTCTCAGAATCAAGTTAGCGACGCCTCCGGGATGAACAGTTTACTGGGTGGTCTCCTGGGGGGACAACCAGAACAAAATCAAAGCCTTCTAACAACACTTTTGGACGCAGATGGCGACGGTAGTATACTCGACGATGTTGCGGGAATGGTTATGAACAGCGGAAAGAAAAAAGGTGGACTAGGCGGATTACTCGGAGGTTTATTCGGAAAATAGAGAACCACGTCCGATCCTTAACACTATTTAACACGGCCGCCTGCTTACGCAGGCGGTTTTTTTGTATCTTAAGGATATATAGTGGAATTGTTATGAAAAAAATTATTAGTACAATTTTGTCCGTAGCCGTAGTTGGAGTTTTACTGAGCAACTGTTCGGGCTCTAAAACAGCTGTTAAAATTAGTGAGGAAGAAAAATCTGTGTTTGCTCAAAAGGATCAGGATACCGTAGTGATAGCAAATGCAGAAGCCGAGTATGAGATCTTTATCATAGAGCCCGGTTTTTATAGCTGGTTAGTCAGCATAGCCCGTCCGGAAGGGTATTATTCTCAGCATTTCCTTGAAAACCGCAACGAACTCATGGTTATGGAGTGGAACCGCCGCGCGATAAACCCCCAACAATACGATCCACAGTTGTATTTATGGCAAATCAATTACGAACCGACAATTGATTACGGTTACGAGGTAAATTACAAACTCTACTTTTATTTTATCTATTTCCAGAGAAAGTACAAACAACGTCTCGGACCCTATCAGCCCAGAATATAAGTACTATATTTGCTGCCGAAAAACCAGGGTATGGATAAATTAAAGCAGCGATGGGGTATTGAATCCAATTTCCAGCTTCTTGTAATTATTGTTGTTTTTTCCATTACCGGATCGGCCTCAGTCTATATTGCAAAACCTTTTTTGGCATGGATAGGCATGAGTAAATCCAACTTTCCGGATGCATGGTGGAGCGGATGGGTATATTGGTCTTTGCGTTTATTACTTATTTTCCCCTTTTATCAGATCCTATTAGTAGTATTCGGTTGGCTTTTCGGTCAGTTTCGATTTTTTTGGAATTTTGAGAAGAAAATGCTCAAAAGGATGGGGCTTGGATTCCTTTGGAAGTAACCGGCCAAATTGTTTTATACTTCAATTGTTTTCTTCACTTTCTTACCCTTAATCAGGAAGGTATAAATCCACATTAATGTAAAGCTGGGGATGATGTCGAAACCCGGCAGTAACTCTTCAACAAATGTAAACAGGCCTGCAGCCTGACCTATTTTTCCCTTGTACATTCTTGTCATCAACCATCCTGCGATCGGAGCCCAGATAATATCTGAAAACTCCCCGATACCAGGTACAATAAAAGAGGCCATGCCAAGGGCATCGAATAAAAATCCCATTAAAAGATATTTGATCCTGTTTTCCTTCAGATCCATCGAACAAAATAATTTAACATGTATTAGTAGATGAGGTTATTGTTTTTCCGAATTCAATGCAGATTTGAACTGATTAGTTTAAGAAATTCATTCCTGGTTTCGATTGCTTCAAACTGACCTCGAAAACCAGAGGTAGTAGTCACTGAATTCTGCTTTTGTACACCGCGCATCATCATGCAGAGATGCGCAGCTTCAATAACCACAGCGACTCCCTTGGGTCGCAATGTCTCGTTTATACATTCCAGAATATCCTGAGTAAGACGTTCCTGAACCTGCAACCGGCGTGCAAAGACATCGACAATCCGCGGTATTTTGCTCAGTCCTACAATATACTTATCGGGTATATAGGCCACATGCGCCTTGCCAAAAAAGGGAAGTATATGATGTTCACAAAGCGAGTATACCTCAATGTCCTTAATAAGCACCATTTCATCATAATCCTCAGCAAACATTGCACTTTTAAGTATTTCTACCGCGTCCTGCTTATAGCCCTGAGTTAGAAAAAGCATTGCCTTGGCAGCCCTTTCGGGCGTTTTTGTTAATCCCTCTCTGCCTAGATCCTCACCTATTTCGGCCAGGATTTTTGAGTAGCGGTCCTTAACCTCGTTGGTTATCTCTATGTTGTATTCTTCCAGTTGCTTATATGGAGCCATGGTCAAAAGTTATAGAAAAATTTGATTTTAAAGGTAAGGGATTCGATTCTAATCTGCCAATAATCCACGATTAAGAAAGCCAGGTCGATTCCGGCCTATGGCTGGCGGTCAGACCCGTGGATCACATTTTGTAGACTAAGGGGTATTGATTACTTTCACAGCCTAATCGAAGGTCGATGATCAGAGCGAGAAATATTCAAAAATCATTCGGGAATTTAAAGGTTCTGAAAGGTGTGGATCTCACTGTGGAAAAGGGGGAAATAGTCTCTATTGTTGGTGCTTCCGGTGCCGGAAAAACTACACTTTTGCAAATATTGGGCACGCTGGACACACAGTCGAACAAAACTGATAGCGGGCTCGAGATTAGTGGTATCGACATAAATTCTCTAAAAGATAAAGCGCTGGCGAGATTCAGGAACGAAAAAGTGGGATTCATTTTTCAGTTTCATCAATTACTACCAGAGTTTACCGCCTTGGAAAATGTTTGCATCCCTGCCTTTATTAAAAAAACACCAACGCAGGAGGCCGAAAACCAGGCGACTGAATTACTCAACTTTTTGGGACTGCATGACCGGCATAACCATCGCCCCAGTGAGTTATCCGGAGGAGAGCAACAAAGAGTGGCGGTGGCCAGAGCCCTGGTCAATAATCCATCGATCATTCTCGCGGACGAACCCAGCGGCAATCTTGACTCAGAAAGCGCAGATAATTTGCACCATTTATTTTTTAAACTCCGGGAAGAATTCGGTCAAACATTTGTCATTGTAACCCATAATGAAGAATTGGCCGATATGGCCGACCGTAAGCTTACCATGGTAGATGGCCAAATTATTGGTGAGAATGCTTGAACAGTTGCTCCATTTCATAAAGAAGCCTGAATATAAATCAGATAATGAATTGGGATCGCAGGGAAGGTGGTTGATGCTTGGATCACTATTGGCCATGGCACTCTTCATAAGCCTTGGCATCGCTATGATAATTAGTGTTCTGGAACAGACTGCCAATCTGGATTTTGGGGAGCACGCCATTGATCAATTATTTCAAGAATATGGGGCCCCGATCATTTTTATAGGAGTTGTGATTTTAGCGCCAATCCTGGAAGAACTTATTTTCAGAGGACCTTTATACTTGTTCCGTAACTCTCCTTATTTTGGAATTATTTTTTATCTGTTTACCCTGGCCTTTGGATTCTATCACATCACAAATTTCGAACTTACGCCAACTGTACTTTACCTTTCACCTTTGTTGGTGGCCCCTCAACTAATTATAGGATTGTTATTGGGTTATATCAGGATCCGCCTGGGTTTGATCTGGGCTATGATGCTTCATAGTTGTTATAATCTCGTGCTTATCGGACCGCTGATTACCATGAAAATCCTCAATATGGAAATACCGTGAATAAGCAGGATCTCAAAGAATTTTTAGAGGCGAAAGTACATCAGTATAATCATCCGGGATTCCTGGCAGATGACCCAATTTCTGTACCACATAATTTTGAACAAAAGGAGGACATTGAGATCAGTGCTTTTCTTACCGCTACAATAGCCTGGGGCAACCGCAAAAGTATAATACGGAGTGCCAAACGGATGATGGATATAATGGATTGGGAGCCATATAATTTTGTCAAAAACTACAAACCCTCAGATTCGGTCAAGTTCGCCGGTTATGTTCACCGTACTTTTAACGAGGAGGATCTAAAATACTTTGTAATAAGCCTGCAAAATGTTTATACCAATCACGGAGGGCTAGAGGCGATATTCTCCTTACATAAGAACGACAACAATTTACAAGCTGCCATATCGGTTTTTAAAAAACGTTTTTTTGAACTCAATCATCCCAAACGAAGCACCAAGCATATTTCGGATCCTTTAAAGGGATCAGCGGCAAAACGGATCAATATGTTTTTAAGATGGATGGTGCGCGATAATTCGCAGGGAGTCGACTTCGGTTTGTGGATGGAAATAAAACCTTCACAGCTCTCCTGTCCGCTCGATGTTCATTCCGGGCGGGTGGCCAGGAAATTAGGATTGCTGCATCGTCAACAGAATGATGCGAAAGCCGTTATGGAATTGGATGCCAGTCTCAGGAAATTAGATCCGGCAGATCCGGTTAAATACGATTTTGCCTTATTTGGCCTCGGCGTATTCGAGAAGTTTTAAGAGGATAGCAGCTTAATTATATTTCTTCAATTAGAAATAAGCAATAAAAACCTTCAATAAATCAATTATATTTAAGATTAAATATATTTTATTGACCAATTGTCATATTTTTTCATAATTTATTTAATATTATCCATATTTTTTAGTAATTTAATTCTCACATATTTCAAACAACCTTCAATCACTGTATATTCAAACCGTCTTAATACTTCAGGTCGGATGCACAGTCTGTATTCTTTTGAGAATAAAAACGAATTCCTCAGGATGAAAATTTCGGGGGAGTATAACTATTGGGATCTTATAAAATACCCCAAGGTCATAAGGAATCAGTGTCTCAAAGAAAGAGTCTTTAAAGTTCTGGTCAATACCAGTGAGTTAGAAATTGGCAATATGCCTATAGTTGAACAGTTTTTCCTGGGAGAACACATCGCTGAAGTATTAAGGGATCATATTAAAATTGCGATCGTTTGGAAGGGTTTGTATCGCAGTAGATTTTTTCAATCCGTCGCAACCAACCGAACGGCATTGCTTCGGGTATTCAGATCTGCAACAAATGCCGAAATATGGTTAATGCACGACAAAGAAAATGAACCAGTATGGACTAAAAGTAAATCTTAAGTGTGTTCTATTTACTAATCGTCCGTAATTCCCATACCGCCCAGCTCCAGGTCTATTTTTGAATTTCCTTCTGCGATAGACCGGTAAATAGCCTCCACAATGATCATATCTCTTTTGCCCATTTCACCAGGTGCGCGGTTAATCTTACCCTCTAAAATATGCAAGGCGAAATCATCCATCTGCAATTTTTGCTGGCTTTCTTGCGGAAACTCGATTATGCCTTTGGAACTGGTTCCACTCAGTGGTATATAGGTGCTCGCCGGATTTAATTCAAACCATCCTTCTGTACAGGCAGCGTGGAGACGATTCGCCCGAATATTATGCGAGGTCATAATATTGGCAACTGTTTCTCCCTGGAATTCAAATTGCGCCGTTATGGTTTCATCGGTTGCCTTAAAATACTCAGGGCGTGAACTGAATTCCTGTGCTGTTACGGAAATCGGATTCTTTCCGGTAGCATAAACAGCACTCTGTATGGCATATACACCCATATTCATTAAAGCGCCACCTCCAGAAAGTGCCCTGTTCAAACGCCATTGATCGGGATAACCTGTAGACCTGTAGGCTGCTTCTGCGCTCACATACAAGACCTCTCCAAAGGTCTTTTCTTTAACAAAGCGCTTGACTTCCTGTGTATACGGTTCCGACTGAAGTCGGTATCCTATACCGAGCTTTACACCAGCCGATCTACATGCATCAATAATACTGTCGCACTCTTGTACACTAATGGCCATTGGTTTTTCACATATGACATGTTTACCGGCCCTGGCGGCTCGAATAGAAAAATCTGCATGCATCGAATTTGGAAGGACGACATAAACAATGTCTATATCGCTATTCTCCACAATGCTATCAAAATTCTCGTAATTATATATGTTTTCCTCCGGTATGTCATACTGATCGGCCCATCTCTTTTCTTTGGAGGGTGTGCCCGTTACAACCCCTGCCAGGTGGCAATAACGAGTCTGCTGAAGTGCAGGGGCCAACTGGTAGCTGCTATAGCTTCCTAATCCTACTAAGGCAATCCCCAGTGAATCCTGTGTTTTTTTTTGGCCACCCATTGCGCAAGCCCATGGCGCACTACTAAGAAGGGCGGCCGACCCCAGACCCAGGGAAAACTTATTGTTGAACTCTCTTCTGGAAATTCGTTTCATGGATCTTGATTTTATGATACTTACTCATTAAAGATAGAAAACTATCCAAAGTTTAGTGTAAATTAAATGAGATCGCACATCTGTATTATTTTGATCGCATGATATCTAAATTATCTATTTTTAGGGCCAAATGAAGATCCAGATGAAACTCACTCCATTCAAATTAGCGATATTAATAGCATTAGGGATATTGTCAACTAATGCCCAGGAACGAAAGTTGGCCATCGACACGGTAATCAGCACCCAACACAGTGTTACCGTAAATGGTACTTCTTTTAATTATACGGCCCAAACAGGCACTCAGCCAGTTTGGGATGAAGTGGGTAAACCAATTGCATCACTTCATTATACTTATTATACGAGAAACAATGTGAAAGACCGTGCAACTCGGCCTTTGTTAATATCATTTAACGGCGGGCCGGGTTCTGGGTCCGTATGGATGCACCTGGCTTATACGGGGCCGCGTGTTTTGAAAATAGATGATGAAGGCTACCCGGTTCAACCTTACGGAGTTAGGCAGAATCCCTATTCTGTACTTGACATTACAGATATTGTTTATGTAAATCCCGCAAACACCGGATATTCAAGGACCATACCCGAATCTGGTGAAGAAGTGGACAGATCAAAATTTTTTGGAATTAATGCCGATACCAAATATCTGGCGGAATGGCTCAACACATTTGTAACGAGAAATAACAGATGGCGCTCACCAAAATACATTATTGGTGAAAGCTATGGCGGAACACGGGTAATGGGCTTGTCTTTAGCATTGCAAAATCAGCAATGGATGTACCTGAACGGGGTAATTATGGTTTCCCCTGCAGATTACAAAGTTATAAGGGTAGGCGGACCGGTTAGTAGTGCATTAAACCTCCCCTACTACACTGCTGCTGCCTGGTATCAAAAAGCGCTTCCCAAGCAATTGCAGGATAAAGATCTTTTAGAGATACTACCAGAATCCGAGGAATACACGATCAATACACTGATACCCGCAATAGCTAAAGGCGGTTTTATAAGCGATGAAGAAAAAGGAACTGTGGCGGAAAAAATGGCTTATTATTCCGGTCTCAGTAAGAAAGAGATCCTGGATCACAATCTTATGGTCCCCACAAACTATTTTTGGAAAGCATTATTAAGGGATAGAAGTGGTTATACCGTAGGCAGGCTGGACAGCCGGTATCTCGGACTAGACAAACAACTGGCTGGTGACAAGCCCGACTATAATTCCGAGATCACTTCCTGGCTGCATAGTTTTACAC
>JBPCUI010000296.1:0-2535 GCA_051011235.1 Flavobacteriaceae bacterium | reverse complement strand
ACCCAAGGTAGGTAGTCCGGTTAAAGATCTGGGGTTAAAAGTGGTATGACCCGCGTCTCGATGAGGTTCAAAGGCTTCTACCTGGTGCGTCACCAGCAGCTCGGGAAGTTGCTCTTCCCGACTATCGAGCAGTATGGTACGGGTTTGAATAGCCTCGGAAACCGGCAGGGTCTTAGGCTGATAACCTAAATATGAAATAATAATTTCGGAAGTGTCCGGAATGTTCTGTAACAAAAAATATCCGTCCGCATTGGTGGAGGTTCCAACGTCAGTATTACGGATCATTATAGAAGCGAAAGGTAATGTTTCTCCGGTGCTCGCGTCGTAAATGGCCCCATTCCAATCCAGCCTATCAACTTTATTTGGTTCGTTCTTACCTGGAAAAATCAATACCCCTTCGGGTTGCAGTTGAAAATCAAGGTTATGCGGTGATAATAACTCTTGCAGCACATTTTGAAGGGTCGATTGGTCAACTTTTATGCTCACCCTGATCTTACTAAGAACTGCTACATCGTAGGCAAACGATATTTCATAGGTGTCGCCGAGGTAATCCAGAATCTCAATTAATGGGGCGTCTTCATATGCTAAGGTAACCCCGTCCACATCTTGCACTGATTGCCCCAACAGGGGGCCAATAGTCAAAAAAGAAGCCAGCAGAATGGGCAGTATCCTCATTCAATATATACCGAATCACCCCGAATTTGAAAATCCAATCCCATAGGTTTTAACACCGATTGCAGTGCCTGTTGGGGGTCTTTGCGGTCGAAGAATCCTGTGTATAGTTTTCCCGGAGCTAACCCACCATCAATGATCACCAAATCCAATTGACGCTGTAATTCCTCCAATACTAAGTTTAATTCAACTCCATTGTAGTAGAAGACACCATTTTGCCAACTAAAAATGCGGGCTTCCTCAAAAGATTGCGGTGGGCTTAACCTGCCGTTTTCCAGACTGGTAGCCAACCCTGCGGTTAAAATAACGGGAGGCGTCTGGGATGTGGTCACCTGGACCGTTCCCGATGCACAGGCCACTTCAAACTTATCATTTCGTGAATATATGTTACAACTGGTTCCCAAAACGGTGACGTTGCCATAGTCTGTTTCCACTGTGAAAGTGGATCCCTTTTTAACTTCAAAAAATGCTTCTCCCTGCAATTTAATCAGGCGATTTTTATTCCAGGAACCAGGAGAAAATGTAACCCGGCTATCTGCATTCAGCTGTACCTGGGAGTTGTCAGGCAAGAGGTATGCAAGGTGGTCACCGGCAGGATTATAAACCTGCGTATCCCGATCCCAAAAGAACCACACAGAAACCAGCAGTAACAAAGTAGCAGCAGCAGCTGCCACCAAAACAGGTCTTTTCCATATTGGAATCACCTTAGAGGTTTCCGGGTAAATCCGTTCTTCAAGTGCTTGCCAGGCTTTCGCAGTAGTTCTTTTTTCATCCGCCGGATGCCATTGATCCACATGGTTTACCAGCCCTTCCATTTCATCCAGTTCATCCTTAATACCTGAGGAATTCTTATAGCGCTCCCATTCGTCCTTAGATAGTTCGCCATCCAGCCATTTCTGCAATTGCTCGTCCATATTTTCTTTTGAACTATTCATTTCTAGGGTTCATATATAGTATACAACCGAAACGTCATAAACGATACTTAATTTTTTCGTTTAATAAATCCAACGCTTTTTTTACCCTTTTCTGCACCCCTTTTACGCTTAGATTAAGTACCTCCGCAATTTGCCGATGTTTCATTTTATCCACACGATGCATTAGAAAGGCGACCCTCAGTTTTTCGGGCAAGTCATTTATTGCTTGTTGCAAACGCTTATCGAATTCCTTCAATTCAAGTTCTTGTTGAGGGGAATTTCCAAGAGAGGGACCTTGTGCGATCTGAGCATGTTGGAAGGCCAATACCACCTTCTGATGTTTAAAGTGGTTAAGCGCCAAATTGTTGGCGATAGTAAAAAGATAGCTTTTCAGAGTCTCTGTTTTGATGTCATCACGACGTTCCCACAATTTCACAAATGTTTCTTGGGAAAGATCTTCGGCCAGATACATATCACCTGTTTTATAATAGATGAAATTTCGGATTGAAGGGTAATAAGCCTCAAAAGTTGATTTAAAAAGTTCTTGGCTAAGGGTTCCGGACACTTTAATTAGCTAAGGTTGAGGAAAATTAACAGTATTAAATGAAAATATCCACCGCTAGCCTAAGAAGTGTGATTGAAACTCAGAAAATACTTGTGAGTACTTGAAAATAAATGCGATTGTTCGTTTTCTTGAAAGGTTTTTCAATTCTTTTCAAGAGAAATAACTTGATGTTTATTGAGTTTGCGTTGAATGGATTGGTGATATTGCAGCGAGGGATGTCATGGTTTGACTCCAATTTGTTGCCATAGATTTAAAAAGAATAAAAAAATTAAAGTTAATGGAACTTCAGCCTTTCGATCTCATTTTATTTTCACTCCTATTTTCTCAAATCCTTCAAGGAGGTGTTCAATTAATGAATCTTCTTTAATATGTAATCCTAGTAGA
>JBPCUI010000295.1:0-7329 GCA_051011235.1 Flavobacteriaceae bacterium | reverse complement strand
TAGTGGTGATAAATACCTGTGGATTTATTGATAATGCCAAAGAAGAAAGTGTCAACACCATCCTGGAATATGTAAAGAAAAAGAGTGGAGGTCTGGTCGATAAAGTATTTGTCACCGGATGTCTTAGTGAGCGATATAAACCCGACCTTGAAAAAGAAATCCCCGATGTTGATGCATATTTCGGAACCAGTGATTTGCCTGCACTGCTCAAAGTACTAGAGGCGGATTACAAGCACGAGCTTTTGGGTGATCGTCTTCTTACGACACCAAAGAGCTATGCCTACCTGAAAATTGCAGAAGGATGCGACAGACCCTGTTCCTTCTGTGCCATTCCACTGATGCGAGGCAAACACAGAAGCAAACCAATCGATGAGCTGGTGACAGAAGCACAAAAACTGGCTGCCCAGGGCATTAAGGAACTCATACTTATCGCACAGGATCTTACCTATTACGGCTTGGATCTCTATAAAAAGAGAAGGCTTGCAGATTTGTTAAGGGAATTGGTTAAAATTGAAGGGATCCAATGGATCAGGCTTCACTACGCATTTCCTACGGGTTTTCCTATGGACGTGCTCGATGTAATGCGCGTTGAGGACAAAATATGCAACTATATCGATATTCCATTACAGCATATTTCTGACCCGATCCTAAAAAGCATGCGCAGAGGAACCACAAAGGAAAAAACAGACAAATTGCTGCGTGCTTTTAGAGAACGCGTCCCTGATATGACTATACGCACCACTTTAATTGTGGGTTATCCGGGCGAGACCCAGGAAGATTTTAACACGCTTAGAGAATGGGTGAAAGAAATGAGGTTCGATCGCCTTGGATGTTTTACCTACAGCCATGAAGAAAATACGCATGCTTATGGCCTGGTAGATGATGTTCCCGAATCGTTGAAACAGGCAAGGGCCAATGAAATAATGGACATCCAATCTCAAATTTCATGGGAACTGAATCAGGAAAAAATTGGATCTGTTCAGCGATGTCTGATAGATCGTAAAGAGGGTACATATTTTATCGGTCGAACAGAATTCGATTCCCCGGATGTGGACAATGAGGTATTGATAGATGCCTCGGAATACTACTTAAAAATTGGGGACTTTACCAATATTCAGATCACTGAGGCAGCCGATTTTGACCTTTATGGCCGCCCGATCGAGCCTTAAACGCACCATAGGACGAATAATCTGTAGCCAAAGGCCGATCATTACCTATCTAACTAAAAATCAAATATTTACAAATTCAAAGGCTGCCATCGGTGTTTTTCTGAGATCGACCTCCTTTTCATTAAGGAGAATACCGTGTTCTAAATAGGCCTTTAAATTAGCGAGCCAGAAGGTCCAGCCATTACTACACCCTACATGAATATGCAATTTGCTTTCCTCGTCTGTGGGTATATTATATTGCTTCAATACCACTAAATTTTGATCTGATTCGGCTAACAGCTGAACACTTACCCTGCTTTTTCCCGCAAATGTAAATTCTATGGCGTCATTTCCATTAGCTGTTAGAATTTCACCGTCTTCCTGGCCATCCCAGTTGTGCCATCGCCAGGTATAGGAATCGCCGGCCTGGATCATCTCCGAAGCTCCCCTTGTTTTCCCATCTTTAGGTTGGTAGATCGCCTCTTCTAAAAACCAGGAACATATTCCTTCTGTGGTTGCCCAGCACCAATACAATTTCTCCAATGGAGCTTTGATATAGATCTTCTTTGTAAATGATTGAAAATTCAGAGTTTCCATAATTCTATTTTCTTTTTAATTCAAATTCATATAATTCCCTCCCTAAAGCAGCCAAAAAAGGGATCCCGATAGAATCGTATTCGTATTGATCATCGTTGTAAACACGATTATTGTTGACTAAAATTGTCGCGGTGAGTAGAAACTCCACATTATTACTGAGGTCCCGCACATAAGCACAGTCTGTGAGCGTTCCGTATGCATAGCCCACCTTATTGAATATTTTAACTTCATCCGGGATAGGTGATCTGGTATCCCCGAACATAAAAAATTTAGCGTAACTGTCATAATACTCCTGCGCATTATAACCCCAGGTTCTCGGTGGAGAAGACAGGGCTTTTAGTAATAAATCCCGCTCGTTCGCTCCCAACTGGAATTGCTCTTGGCGTTTAAAAGCCATTGGAAAAATGACCCTTTTCAATACTTCCTGCTGAGTCCTTAATGGATAGAAATTTTTAAAACTGAAATTAAAAGGCTCCTTAACAAGATGATCGTCGTTAACAAATGCCTCACCTTTTTCGATACCTGTTAATGTCAGTGGGACTAAGGGAGCATTTATAGTTGGATTTAGAGTAGAAATTGTGCTGTCGTTGAGATAAATTATCAGGGGCTTGGTTGTAATATTGTCTGCATCATCGGTAGAAAGCCTGTGTGCAATTCTAACAGGACCAACCCCCCTGGATTTAAGGCCCTCATTTATGGCATCCTGACCTAAAAACTCGAATAAGCGGTTACTGGCCGCGTTGTCACTGACAGCAAATACCTTGATGACCTCATCGGCAAATGTTGTCTCCAGTGTATCGCCTTCTACATAGAAACGGGTATTCAGATTTAGTTTCTGATGTCCGGACAGTTTTTCAAGTGCCAAAAGTGCTATAGGAAATTTAACTGTGCTGGCCGGATAGAAATAGACCGAATCATTCTCCTGGAATGTATAATCCCTAAAGGTCACGGCACCGTTGGTTCTCTTAATCTGGGTAAAGTGTACCTGCACTTCATATTCGTTCAGCTGGTCCATAACCGCGCGAATCGCCTTTTCCTCAGAAGTTTCAAGTATATGAACTATGGGTTTGCTAATCTCTGTGGTCGTACAGGAAGCTAGGTATATGCTACAGCAAAATACCGGCATCCAAATCCTCAATTCGGACCAGCGTGGTAAAAAGCTCGGTATTATTCGATTTGTAAAAAAAACCATCAGGCCAATTCCTCATAAACTTCGCCACGGTGTGGAATCAAAGCATCGCGTACACCCAGCATGTCTGTTTCTTCAACTACCATGAAGGCAATGCTGTGTGCACTGCTTAGATCTTTGTAGCCCGTTATATTCAATGGTAAAGCCTCGGCAATAATATATTGTCGCAAATGCCTTTCGTGATGCCGCGCAATCTCACCAGCTGTCGGCCCCCTGAAATCCCAGATAAGTTTAATTCGTCTTTCCACACTTAGTTAACTTAGGAGATGTTCACCGAGCTGCCCTGTTCTGCAAATGCCTTAAAATCCTCGAGGTATTTGCAAGACTGTTTTTTAAAGGCTCCGGGCATTATCAACCCCATTAATTTCATAAAAAAACCGCTAAACTGGAATTCGGACTCCGAAATCCAACTTGTTTTCTCTCCCTCTAAATCCTTAAAATAGTTTTTTTGAATATTATGCGCTCCTTTTGCATCATAGGTAGCATGAAATTCATAGGGTAAATTATTCTTGATTATTGTCTCAACCATTACGATTTTGCGTTTGCCCATCAAATAGTGCAATTCCATTTTTGAACCTTCTTTGCCAGGGGGGCCTGAGAGAAAGTTGTAGGAAGCAAGACCTTTTTGCCAGTGTTTCATGTTCTCTGGATTATCAAATTTTTTGATAAACTCACTCCTTGGAAGATCTACCGTAATTTCGGTGGTATATTTCATTCCTCACTGCTTTGGATCTCCACTAAATTAATAAATATAGAAGAGCCTGGCGCTATAATTGTGTTAATCCGGTTACCCAAACATTGCCCAACTTGTCTGAATTCTTATTTTTGCCTTTGCAATTTATATTCGTTATTTGATGAAATGGTTGTTCAGCCTCATTTTGCTTGCCTTCCTTGGTTTTAGTTCCTGTGGAAACCTATTAAAGAACAGCGAGGATAAAATACCTATTGCCCGGGTGGGGGACAATTATCTCTATCGCGAGGATATCTCCGGACTAATTTCCGATGATATGACTGATGCAGATAGTGTCTTTTTTGTGACGAACCATATTAATAGATGGGCAACCAAGCAACTTTTACTTTCCAAAGCCAGAATTAACCTGCCTGAAGAGAAACTGGATGAGTTTAACAGACTGGTTGAAGATTATAGAACAGATTTATACACACGCGCATATAAAGAAGCTTTGGTAGTTCAAAGTCAGGATACAACTATCAGTAATTCCGAACTGGAGACCTACTATGAAGAGCAGAAGGAGAATTTTAGGCTTAAGGAGAGATTGATACGACTGCGATTTGTTGAAATTCCGCTTCAGTTTTTAAATAAATCAGAGATCATTACAAGATTAAAAAGATTTGACCAGGCAGACAGGCGTTACCTGGATTCGGTTAGCGTACAGTTTAAAAAATTGAACTTTAATGATTCTTTGTGGGTGACGGCTTCAAGGCTAGTACAGGAAATACCCCCCTTAACTGCTGATAATGAGGACAGATACTTAAAAAAATCACAATTTTTTGAATTGCAGGATGCTTCAGGGGTATATTTGGTCAATATTAAAGACCAACTTGAGGTAAATGAAGTTGCCCCGCTTACGTTCGTTGAGCCAAGCATAAGGCAAATGATACTCAACCGAAGAAAACTTGACTATATCAGAAAGTTGGAAACAGAAATAATAGATGAAGCGACTAGGGAAAATGAATTTGAGGTATTTGAATAGAGGTTTTGGTTGGAAGTTATTGATTTTTAGCCTGTTAATCTGTGCAACTTCAAGGGGGCAGGTGAGAGATTCCATACCGGATCCACAAATTGAGCCACCTGAAACTCCAATGGAAGCGAACAGGGTTGTTATTAAGGACAGTATGAACCAATTCAATCGTATAAAAATTGATGGGATTGCAGCTGTTGTAGGCGACTATGTAATACTGAATTCAGATATAGAAAAAACCCTAATAGACCTTCGGAACCAGGGTGCTGCTCAGGGAGAAATAACCCATTGCGGACTGCTGGGAAAACTATTGGAAGATCGTTTATATGCGCATCAGGCAGTGCAGGACAGTATTTTGGTATCAGATGATGAAGTGAATAGTACCAGCGACCTTCAGATACAGCAGCTTATTCAGCAGGTAGGATCTATGGAGAAAGTCCTGGAATTTTACAAAAAAGAATCGGCTGAGGCTTTCAGGGAAGAATTATTCAATATTAACAAGTTGCGGATGCTTTCGGAGAAGATGCAACAAAAAATTGTCTCGGAAATCAAAGTAACACCGGAAGAGGTACGGCAGTTTTTTAACAAGATACCTGAGAACGAAAGACCGCTTTTCGGTGCTGAATTGGAAATTTCGCAAATCGTAAAAGAACCCGTAGTACCGGAAGAAGAAAAACAGAGCGTTATAGATAAGCTAAACGAAATTAAAGCAGATGTCGAGGATAATGACGCGAGTTTTAGTGTAAAAGCAATACTCTATTCTCAGGATCCCGGTTCTAAATCTAAGGGTGGCTTCTACAGTATGACAAGGCAAACCCCATTTGTTAAGGAATTCAAAGACGTGGCTTTCAGCCTTCAGGAAGGAGAGATATCGGATCCTTTTGAAACAACTTTCGGTTATCACATTATTTATATTGAAAAGATCAGGGGTCAGGAACTCGATCTCCGGCACATTCTAATACAGCCAGACATTCCTCAATCGGCAATGGAAGAAGCCAGAACCGAATTAGATACTATAAGGAAGCATATCATTGACGGAAAATATACTTTTGCTGAAGCAGCACTTAATTTTTCGGATGAAAAAGAAACTAAATTTGATGGTGGCTTATTGAGAAACCCCACCAATTTCGACTCGCGTTTCGAACTTACCAAGATGGATCCCACGCTTTATAACCAGGTCAGAAATCTAAAGGATAACGAAATATCTGTTCCAATCCTCGAAGAGGATCCCAGGGGAGGACCACCTAACTATAAGATCTTAATGGTCACCAACAGGTACGATGAACATGTGGCGGATTTTGCCAAAGATTACATTAAGATACAAGAGCTGGCACTTCGCGAAAAACAATTCAGGGCAATAAAAGATTGGATGGAGGAGCATATTAAGGATACATATGTAAGTGTAAGTGATGAGAACAGAGGTTGTGAATTTGCCAATAATTGGATAAAGGATTAGATAATGTCCGATGTAGCAGCTATAAAAAGCCTCGTTGATAAACACCAGGCTCTTAAAAATGAAATTGCGAAAATAATTGTCGGCCAGGAGAAGGTAATCGATCAAATCTTACTCTCTATTTATACTGGAGGTCATTCGCTTCTGATTGGTGTCCCCGGACTTGCTAAAACGTTGATGGTTAATACGATAGCACAGACCTTGGGGCTCGATTTCAAACGAATTCAGTTCACACCGGACCTCATGCCCAGTGATATATTGGGTAGTGAAATACTGGACCAGAACAGGGATTTTAAATTTATAAAAGGCCCTGTCTTTGCAAATATCATCCTCGCAGATGAAATTAACCGAACGCCTCCTAAAACCCAGGCAGCCCTGCTCGAAGCCATGCAGGAGAGGGCAGTGACTATTACAGGGAAGCAATACAAATTATCTTTACCCTATTTTGTCCTAGCAACACAGAACCCTATAGAGCAGGAGGGAACCTATCCTTTGCCAGAGGCACAACTCGATCGGTTTATGTTTGCAATTGAACTGAAATACCCGACAGTTGAGGAGGAGATACAGGTTGTTAAAACAACAACGAACGATGAATCACCTGAAGTCGATATTTTATTTTCAGCAGAGGAGATACTGCAAGTACAGCATCTGGTGCGAAGAATTCCTGTTGCGGACAATGTTGTTAACTACGCAGTAGAATTGGTGAATAGTACACGGCCCGGCATGGATTCTTCGCCAGAGTTCGTAAAACAATACCTCGATTGGGGAGCAGGACCACGGGCATCTCAATACCTTATTTTAGGAGCCAAGGCGCATGCGGCTGTCCAGGGTAAATTTTCACCCGATATAGAAGACGTAAAGGCGGTGGCCCACGGCATCTTACGTCATCGGATCATCAAGAACTACAAGGCTGAGGCCGAGAACATCACCGAAGAAAATATTGTCCACAAACTACTCTAATCAAATTCCAGGCTTTTCTACCTAAGAATCAGTGAAAAAGCGTCTTAATTATTAGGGCTTTTCACATTATTATACAGGCCAGTTATCATTCTCACAATTATATTTCTCCAGTAGGGTCAAAAGTTTTATTTACCCTTCTATTTTAGTACTTTTGGTGAATTGCAAAAAACGTAAAAAGAACAATATGGCCTTTGACATAGACATGATAAAAAAGGTATATGCCAGTATGCCAGAACGTGTAGATAAAGCACGCGAGCTGGTAGGCAGACCCCTCACTCTATC
>JBPCUI010000294.1:0-8171 GCA_051011235.1 Flavobacteriaceae bacterium | reverse complement strand
CGAATAACTCGGTCTCCATAGTCGTATAGTGCGGATCAGTAGTAAGGATCACAGTAGGTTCAATAAAATAGCCATTGCTTTTATCGTAACCACCGCCTGCGATAATTTCGGCCTTCTTATCTTTTTTAGCTTTGTCGATATAGCCGGCAAGTTTGTCAAAAGACTTTTCATCAATCACGGCTGTGATAAAATTACTCATGTCTTCCGGTGTGCCGGGAGGATTGATAGAGGAGAGATCTTCCTTTAAATAATCCAATGTTTTTCCGGATTTTGACTCGGGTAAGTAAATCCTGGAAGCTGCACTGCATTTTTGTCCCTGGAACTCAAATGCGCCACGCGTTATTGCGGTTGCTACCTGCCTGGCACTGGCAGTAGGGTGGGCTATGATAAAGTCCTTTCCACCTGTTTCACCCACAATCCGCGGGTAGGTCTTATAGATGCCTATATTATCTCCGATTGTTTTCCACAGGCTATTGAACACCTCTGTAGACCCGGTGAAGTGAATACCTGCAAAATCTGCATGATTTAATGCTTTTTCCGTAATCATTGCCGAGTTTCCGGCTACCATATTGATCACACCGGGAGGTACTCCCGCTTCCTTAAAGACATCCATGATCACCTTGGCCGAATACACCTGGGTGGCCGCGGGTTTCCACAGGACTACATTGCCCATCATGGCCGCACTGGAAGGCAGATTTCCGGCAATGGCCGTAAAGTTAAAAGGAGTGATCGCATAGACAAATCCTTCCAAAGGCCTGTATTCCACGCGGTTCCAGATACCTTCAGCAGAATCGGGTTGCTCGCTGTAGATCTGACTCATATACTCTACATTGAACCGCAGGAAATCGATCAGTTCACAGGCCGCGTCTATCTCTGCCTGGTGGATGTTTTTACTCTGGGCAATCATAGTTGCTGCATTGATCTTGGCCCGGTAGGGACCTGCCAAAAGTTCTGCAGCCTTTAGGAAGATAGCAGCTCGTTGTTCCCAGGTGAGCGCTGCCCATGCACTGCGCGCTTCGAGAGAAGCATTAATAGCAGCGTCTACCTGCTCAGGTTCAGCCAGGAAAGAGTGGCCCACTATATGTTTATGGTCATGTGGAGGTGAAATAGGTTTGGTGTCGCCCAATGTTACTTCGTGTTCTCCAATATAAAGAGGCACTTCCGTTTTGCTTTTGTAATATTTGCGGTATTGTTGCAGAACTTCTTCCCGTTCTGGACTTCCGGGAGCGTAAGATTTTACCGGTTCATTTACGGCCACTGGGACCTGAAAAAAGCCTTTACCCATGAAAGTATATATTTAGAATTAATTAGGCCGCAAAGGTAGTGAAAAGGGGTCTAATAATTTATAGGAACAAATAACTGAAAATTGGAAATTGGAAATTCGAAATTGGGGATTGGGGATTGGGAATTAGGGATTAGATTCTAACCGCGATAATTAATATTCATAAATGCAAGGCGAAAAAGTTGAGACTTGGTTTTAGTTTTTAGATTTTGATTTGAGGTAATTTATGTACCCGAGAACTGATTTGATTGATTTATGAACCAGTTGTAATCCATCCTTGCTTTCCTCTATTTTGATTCTATTTTCGTCCAAAACAATGATGATGTCTTCTTTAATTTCAAATAATGAACCAAGGGAGATTCTACAAAACCTGATATTATCCTTAAAATGAAACCTTCCAAATCCTTCGGCCAGATTTCTCGTAGTAGATCTGGAAGCCCTTCTCAGATTTTGGATCAGATCATCATCTAATACCCCTTGATTTATTTGCAGGAAGTTGTGTACCCAAATTCTCAATGAACGGCATTTTTGCCAACAATCCAATTCTTCAAATGATTTATAAGTACCCAATTATTAATGTTATTGACTTTGACCAGAGTAGCATCTAAAACATACCATCTCCAATTTCCAATTTCCAATCCCCAATCAATAATAGCAAATCATCGTGCAATATTCATGCATGAATCAAATCAATACTATTTCTAATAAGAAGCTGTAAGTTGTCTTGTGCTAATTAAGCGCAAACGGCGCACTGAACTTAAAGGCGGGAATAAATACTTTGAATTTTTCAGTGGTGGCAAAGTTCACCATGTTGTAATGCCCTTTCATCGCACCGATAGGGGAGGCGAGCAGGCAACCCGAACTATAGGTATGGGATTCTCCTGGGCGAATAACAGGCTTTTTACCTATAACACCCTCACCGTCGAGAACCTCAAAATCATTTAGAGAATCGTAGATCTGCCAGTGTCTTGAAGTAAGCTGAACAGAATCTTTGCTTTGGTTTTCAATAGTGATGGTATATCCGAAGGCAAAATGCATCTTGTAGTTTTTGAAGAAGGTCCCTTCAAAACTAGTGCTCACTGAAATTTTTATGCCTTTGGTAACCTGGGTTATCATCACTTTCAGTTGTATTTTTTTGTCTGTGTTAGCAGACCCTAGTTGTCTTTGCTAATATAAAAAATAGCGCTTAGAAATACGGAAGTTTAACAATTGTTTTAAATCCTCACCACCGTAATCGTCTTCCGCACATGGACCTGAGATTATTTAGACACCAATTTCCATAATCAGGCTGGCCCGGAACTATATTCAAGCTAATATAAAAATAGTGTAGAAATTGCAAAAAATTGAAATGCAAAAATCGTCAAAAGTGTACTTTTTCCTGATGTATAAGAATGAATTCTTGTTTTTAATTGGTAATATCTTCGGAATTCCCGGTACCTATACCGATGATGCTGTCGTAGAGGTCGCCAAAATTCCGGTAGTAAACCAACACCAGGTACTGGTTTTCTGTAAAGTGAAAATCACCGCATACGGTATTGAGTTCTATTAATCCATCCTCCCTTTTGATCACGTATTTGTAATTGTAAAAACCCTGTTTTAGCTTAATAACTGCTTCCATATTGCCCTTTTCTTCGTTGTAGGTCATCCGGTTCAGATCTTCAAGTGCATAATTGTTGAATTTTCCAAAAACATATACTTCATCCAACCCAATGATCTCTGTATAAGGTAAACTAAAGTGGACCACAGAATACTCGGATTCCCTGTTCACATCATCTCCCTGAAGTGTACGGAGTTCGAAATCGCCATTGATGTCCGGGTAATAGTTATAATTTTCCTCACTCCTGTAGTTGTCCGTAAAGAGATAATGGTGATACAGGTCTTTATACTCTATTCGGTTGATTCGTGAACTTGGCCTGCGCAAATCACTGGTATCGAAATTTTGGAATTCGTTACCTCCATAATAAATTATTCTATCGCTATAACGATATTCCAGCAGGTTTCCACGGGTGAATTGAGGCGGTACGTTGTAAATAGCTGTTGGCCAATGGTAATTTTGAAGGACGGCTACTTTAACCTCCTTTTTCGGGTTGACAACAGGAAAATTGGCCGTTCTGATGGCGATTTGTAACAACTGCTCCGTGTTGAACGCATCGTAATTTCTGGATCGCTTCAGCGCGACACCTACACCCACCAGATTCTGGTAAACCACAAAGCGACGAGAAAACTGTAATTCGTTATACCCGTTATAAACTTCCAGCACATAATTACCACTTACCTTCGGACTTACATTGATATTTGGGATGCGAAGCCTATAATGTGAATAGGGTTGTAAGGTGTTATAACTGTTTTGGTAATTAATTATTCGCTGATTATCTACGCCGTCGAGATACTGAGATTTTAGCAGATCGGATTGGGTCCAGTCGTAATCGCAATGAACAATCTTGTAATAGAAATCCTGTTCGCTGGCCCGCATATCATCGAATTCCAAAACCATGGTCTGGCCGAGTTCTACAACGGGAAATTGATCATCGGTTATGCCTTTAAAAATGATGGATTTTATGTGCTCAGGAGGGTTCATTTCTTCCTGTACCTGTCCGAAGAGAGGGAGTACACAAAACATCAGCCAGAATTGTTTAATATTTAAAGGCATTTTTGCTCAAATTATCAGGCAAAGGTAAACAAATTGCTACCCCAAAAAATTCATATCGATATACGGCCCAATTTTCTAGTCAATAATTATGATTACTTTCTATTAAATGCTATTTTTGTTCGGTATTTTTTTAACCTAAGGTTACCCAGATATGTCTGAAAATCTCCGCATTAAGAAAGGTTTGAATATCAACCTGGTCGGTACCGCAGAACATACTATCTCCAAAGCTGTTTTAAGCAATGTTTATGCCATAAATCTTAACGACTTTTACGGAATCACTCCTAAATTGTTAGTAAAAGAAGGAGCTGAGGTGAAAGCTGGAGAACCGTTGTTTTACAGCAAGAATATCGAAGAGATGCTCTTTGTCTCACCGGTCAGTGGAGAAATTATAGAGATTGTTCGCGGGGCAAGGCGTAAAATATTGACTATTAAGATCCTGGCCGATAAAGAGCAGGAACAGCTTGCGCACCAACCGTTAAACCTGGAAGAAGCTAATGATCAGGACATAAGGAATTTTCTTTTAAAGACAGGTTGCTGGCCATTTATTAAGCAGCGACCTTATGACCTGGTAGCAAATCCACGTACTACACCAAAAGCCATATTTATATCGGCTTATGTAACTGCGCCACTTGCTGCCGATATGGATTATGTATTACAAGGCAAGGAGAAAGAATTGCAGACCGCGATAAATGCCTTGGGCAAAATTATACCTGGTCTGGTTCACGTATCCGTAGGGAAGAATGGGAATTCACCATTTAACAGGATTGAGGATATAGCACTGCATAAAATCCTGGGACCTCACCCTGCGGGATTGGTGGGGACTCAAATCAACAAAATTGATCCTATCAATAAAGGAGAAATAGTTTGGACATTGTCTCCTCAGGACCTGGTTATTATAGGCGAATGTTTGCTCACCGGTAAATTCAATGCCGAGCGCACCATTGCATTGGTGGGATCTTCAGTAAAAAAACCGCAGTATTATACCACCAAAATAGGAGCAGAGATCTCTACCTTTCTTTATGGTAGCGGTGTAAACCACGATAATTTCCGTCTGATCAACGGCGATGTGCTCACAGGATCAAGAGCCAAACCAGATGGTCATCTTGGTTTTTATAATTCAACAGTTACTGCCATACCGGAAGGAGACGATTACGAGTTTTTCGGATGGACCAGACCCGTATTTAAGAAAATTTCAAGTACCAGGGCATTGACATTCAGCTGGATGCAACCCAATAAAAAATATAAACTGGACACTAATACCAATGGAGAGCACAGGGCCTTTGTGGTAACAGGACAATACGAAAAGGTCTTCCCGATGGATATCTATCCGCTGCAGCTTTTAAAAGCCTGTATGGTTAAAGACCTTGACGAAATGGAACAACTTGGACTCTACGAGGTGATACCTGAGGATTTCTCGCTGACCGAGTTTGTCTGTATTTCAAAACAACCTCACCAACAGATCATCAGGGATGGTCTGGATTTACTTCATAAAGAAATAGGATAAGCATGAGAGACAAAAGACTGACTTTTAAGAAAAGACTGCATATCCTCAAGCACAGGTATAGAGGTAAGAAAATGGCTCCGGCTTTTAATGCTATTCATACATTTTTGTTCACGCCTAATGAGACAACACATACAGGAGGACACGTGCGTGCGGCAGACGATCTGAAAAGGACCATGAATACGGTGATCCTGGCCTTGGTACCCATATTGTTGTTTTCATTTTTTAATACAGGATACCAACACTTTGCGGCCATAGAAGCGGCTAACGGAATGCCCAGGTCACTGGACCTTATGGTTAACTTTTTTACATGGGACAATTTCTGGTTGGGCTTTGTACAAGTTATTCCCCTGGTCATTGTTTCGTACGGGGTAGGGCTCCTTGTAGAATTTATATTTGCTGTAATTAAAGGTCACGCGGTAGAAGAAGGATATCTGGTTACAGGAATGTTAGTGCCTCTCATTGTACCGGTCGACACACCTTTGTGGATGCTGGCTGTTGCAGTAGTCTTTGGGGTGGTTATCGGTAAAGAAGTCTTTGGTGGTACAGGGATGAATATCCTGAATCCGGCTCTGACAATTCGAGCCTTCCTGTTTTTCGCTTATCCTACCTGGATGAGTGGAGATAAGGTCTGGGTCCACGGTGCCGTGGAGCGGGCAGGCACGGCGGATGCTATTTCAGGCGAAACAGTGCTGGGTTATCTGGCCCAAAACAATACCAGTGAATTTGCCTATTCAACATCTGATATGTTCTTCGGATTTATTCCGGGTTCTGTAGGGGAAACATCGGCCTTTCTCTGTTTACTTGGAGGTTTATTCCTGATTTATAGTAAGATTGCCAGTTGGCGGATTATGGTGAGTGCTGTGATCGGTGCCCTGGTGATGGGATTGATCTTTAACGGCGTTGCAGATGCAGGCATTATTGGAGAAACAAGTAAATTCTACGGATTGATGAGTTTTGATTTCTGGAAACATCTGATTGCCGGAGGTCTGGCTTTTGGTATTGTCTATATGGCAACAGATCCGGTGACTGGATCACAAACCAATCGGGGAAAGTGGATTTACGGATTTCTCATCGGTTTTCTTTCCGTGATGATCAGGGTCTTTAACCCGGCCTACCCGGAAGGGGTATTCCTGGCCATTCTCTTAATGAACGTTTTTGCGCCGACCATTGATCACTATGTGATCCGCGCAAATGTAAATAGGAGAATGAAGCGTTTAAAAAATGCAACTGTACTTGCCGGACCTGGCGAAGGCAAAGAAGAAGAATTAAAAGTAGAAACAGCTTAAAACTATGGCACTCAATACAGAAAAGAATTTATATACCGTACTGTTTTCCGCTCTGATGGTGATTGCCGTTGGTTCGGTTTTGGCTTTTGTGGCTTCGGGTTTGAGTGGTAAAATTGCAGAGAATGAACGCTTTGAAAAACAGCAGAATATTCTTTATGCTATGGGTGTGAATGAGAACGAAGATGAGGGAACTGTGAATTTCATTCCTACAGATCGCGTTGAGACCGAATTCAAGAAATATATAACCGAACAGTGGGTGTATGAAGGAAGTGACAAAACGGAGAACGAGGAAGCTTATCTGATTGATCTCAAGAAGGAGATAGCCGCGTCTAAAAATGGGGCAACCCCAAGACTACCTGTATTTATCGGGGAAAAGGACGGTAAGAAATACCATATTCTTCCTATGTATGGTAAGGGTTTATGGGATGCGATATGGGGATTTATGGCTCTCGATGAAGATCTGGTGATTCAAGGGATCTATTTTGATCACAAGCAGGAAACTCCAGGCCTGGGGGCAAATATCAAGCAACGTTATTTTATGGACGATTTTACTGGCGAATCCATTCTTGATGGTTCGCAATTTGCCGGCGTATCCGTGGCCAAGGGGAACAATGATCCACTTAATCTAAGGAAAGATGACAATGCCGTAGATGCGCTTGCCGGTGCTACAATCACCGGTAATGGTGTTTCGGACATGATAAGCGACAGCATGACCTTATATAAAAATTATTTAGAAACCCTAAGAGAGAATTAAGATGGCACTACTTTCTAAAAAAGATACAAATCTTATTCTGGATCCTCTGGCAGATAACAACCCGATCACCATTCAGGTTTTGGGTATTTGTTCTGCTCTTGCGATTACAGCTGAGCTCAATGCGTCTGTGGTAATGGCAATATCGGTGATCTTTGTTTTAGGAGTTGGAAATGTGGTTATTTCGTTAATGCGGAACATAATTCCTTCAAAGATTCGGATAATCGTTCAATTGGTGGTAATCGCCACACTGGTGATCATCGTAGACCAGGTACTGAAGGCATTTGCTTATGAGTTAAGTAAAACTCTTTCTGTCTTTGTCGGTTTGATCATCACTAATTGTATCATCATGGGTAGGTTTGAGGCATTTGCCCTTGGAAATAATCCCTGGAGGTCTTTCCTGGATGGAATTGGTAATGCACTGGGGTACGGAGTGATTCTTGTAATTGTTGGATTCTTTAGAGAATTGCTTGGTTCGGGTACCCTTTTTGGTATGAAAGTATTTGGCGACCCGGTAGCCAGAACCGGCCTTTATGCCACTGGTTACGAAAACAACGGATTTATGATCATTCCACCGGCTGCACTAATAGTTGTAGGTATCATAATTTGGGTTCAACGCTCCAAAAACAGGACATTAATTGAAGAAAATTAAAAACCGTAAGTGATGTTAGAGCACATAGAATTATTTTTCAGATCGA
>JBPCUI010000293.1:0-4551 GCA_051011235.1 Flavobacteriaceae bacterium | reverse complement strand
ACGAAGAACAAACTAAAAAGTCCATTGATTCGACCCGATGGATGCACACCGAGGATTTAGCTACAATGGACGAAGAAGGTTACATAAATATTGTTGGGCGCATAAAAGATATGATTATCAGAGGAGGTGAAAATATTTATCCTAAAGAAATTGAGGAATTTTTATATACGCATCCTAAAGTGAGCGATGTAAAAGTTATAGGCGTTCCCGATGTAAAATACGGAGAAGTAGTGATGGCCTGGGTTAAATTAAAAGAAGGTGAAAAAGCAACTGCCGAAGAATTGACGGAGTTCTGCAAGGATAAGATCGCACGTTTTAAAATACCGAAGTATTTTAGATTTACCCAAGATTTCCCAATGACTGTGACGGGTAAAATCAGAAAGATAGAAATGCGTCAAATCAGTATTAAGGAATTGAATTTAGATGCTGTGTCAAAAATAGAAACCGCCTGATAATACTGATCATTGGGAAAAAATATCTTCTCAAGGCTATTAGTTTGCTTGAAGATTATGCTGATGCTCACTTCAAATCGCGAATTGCCCTTACTTTAAATTTCCGTTGTTCTACATTTTTATTGTAGTGATACGACGTATTACCATCCCAAAATCTTATAAGTCGAGCCTGGTATTCATCATAATCAGTTGCACTCCAATACAGATCATTGGAAAATTCACCGCTGTTGTTAGCACCCTGTCCAATAGTCCGGTACATCAGATTTAATTCATCGAAAGTTGGAAGCCTCCATCCTTCACCCAATTGCTCGTGAATATTTGCAGCATCTGTCCAAGACATTGGACCTGCGTCATCGAGATGTGCTATTTTACCTGTATTGTTAGTCTGATCGATTTCAAAAATAATTCCTCCATTATAAATGTCACCAACACCTAATTTTGTAGAATTCGCTTCTTTAATTAAGGGATCAGTACTTGTTTTTTCCAATGTATTTGAATCCTCTAAATCAGCTTCTTTAATTGTCGGTAATGTGGGTTGCTGTTCTTCTGGACCTGACTTAAACACTGAAAACGCCCATATTCCCATAGCTACAAGTACTACAGCCAGGGATGCCCTGATCAATATTTTTTTGATGTTGGTGTTTTTCTTCTTATGGACTCCTTCAACTTTCCTGTTTGTTTTGGCTGCAAGTTTCCTGGGCTTTTCTTCCTTTGCATAAGGCCGGGCCTTCACTTCTTCCTTATGTATTTTCTCCTGCTCTGTTCTTGGATTAGCTGCCGCTTTTGCCGTTTCTTCAAACCTTTTCTCTTCCCCTGCATTTTTCCTGCTTTCTTCTTCTTGCAGACCTCTTTTCTTCTCCTCCGCTTTTCCAGTGACCAATGCTTCTGCTTCTTCCCTGATCCTCTTTACCTTCTCTGCTCTTCTTTTGGCCATCGCTTCCTCCCATAGTCTATCCTCCTCGGCTCTTCTTTTTGCCGATGCTTCCGCCTCTTCCTTAATTCTCTTTGCTACTGCAGCCCTTCTTTTCGCTTCTGCTTCCTCCCATCGCCTGTTCTCTTCCTCTGCTTTAATTTCTTCTTCAGAACTAATCCGTTCGTCGGTTACAACATCGGTTGCCTTTTTTTCTGTATAACTGGTCTCTGCCTGTTCCTCGGCTGTGTTACTCGTTGCCTTCTTATTCATTTCATTATTGGATTCTTCCTTTTTTAGATTATCTGCATAGGGGGTAATTATCGTTTCTAAGCCTCCCACAATGTTTTTATATGCCTGATCAGGTGAATCCCATTCCCTTACGGGCTTTCCTTCCTCAGGTAACACCTCTAATTCACTTAATTTAAAATCGTGGTCTATTAGTTTAAGATCAACATCCCATTGGCAATTATCAATGATTACAGGAATAACAAGAGCCTTGTTCTCTCTATGCCTGTTAACAACAGCTTTAAACTCGGGCTCCCTTATAAATTGAGAGTTCATGAAATCTTTACTGACCAGGAGGAGAAATATGTCGGTATGATGTATACGTGATTCAAAATAGGATTTCCAGGGCTTCCCGGGAATAAGTGGATCGTCGTGCCAAATAGATAAATCAAGAACTTTTTTGAGGGGGTCTGTATGACGCAAAAGATTTTGCATTACAGCCTTATCCGCCAAGGTGTAGATTACAAATATGTTTATCTTCCGACCCATTGATATAACAAATTAGTCATTATCAGCAAAATCATTGTGAGCTTCACAGCCAGCAACGTCTGAATTTTTCCCTCTGGACATTCATTCTATCTGATCTAATATAGAGAATAATAACCTCAGTACCGATAATGATATCAAATTCCGGTTCGTAACTGGCTGTCTTTATGCCGTGTAAGGCCGGATGGCCTTAGTTATGACTTCGGTGTTTGAGTTATCTCATTCGGGCTTCCCTATCCAAGTTCCGGGTCAGAATAGTCTCCGCGTCATGGTTATTTTCCTGTCTTTAAAATTTTCTGATATAAGTGAAATAGTTGCTTTATCTTAGTTTTTCGTAAAGAGAGATATAGATCATATTATCTGTATTTCCATGTTAGAAACCATATTATGTCCCCTGTTAATAGTTACTACGAGCGAATGCTAAAAAAGAACATTTCAATATTATTTCTAATTGCTTCCGTTGTGTTTTCGGGATGTAAACAAAATGAGCCTATTGGTTTATTTACAGAAGCACCTTGCCCGCTAGATATTCCTCAGGAGCTTAAAGAAAGTGAAAAATTCTCTTTCGGATACATGAAGGTTCCTGAGATATTTAATGAACCTAATGGTAGAGTGATTGAATTGGCAGTGGCTATATTCAAATGCAGATCTGTATCTCCAACTCATGAACCCTTGGTTCTTGTTGGAGGGGGACCGGGCACTTCCAATCTGGATGATTTTGTGCCATCAATGGCCGGAGGCCTGGGTGACCTTTTCCTCAACCAAAGAGATATTGTTATCGTAGAATCAAGAGGCTTGAAATATTCGAGGCCATATCTGGGCTTACCCGAAATTGATAGTTTGCAGTTATCCTTGTTAGATAAAAATCTGACGGCCGATCAAACTGTTGATCTATACCTGGATTCGTTGAGATCAGCCTATACCAGGTTCACTAATGCTGGTGTAAATCTTTCAGCATTTAATTCATTAGAGATCTCCAACGAAATCGCCTATGTGATGACACAACTTGGATATGATAAATTTTCGCTTTTTGGTACGTCATATGGCACTATGGTGGCACAATACCTGTTGCTAAATCATACAGGTCGACTGAAAAGTGTGGTAATGAATGCCACCATCGATCTGCAAAATGGCACCTACGATATGTTGACCAATACAATCAATCACTTTGAGATGATTTTTCAAAAATGTGAAAGTGTTCCTCATCTAGCAGCGGCATATCCAGATTTAAAAAATAGATTTTTAATGATGCTAAAATCCCTCAACGAAAATCCTGTTACCCTTACTATTAAATATGGGACCAACGATAAGGATTACAAGGTCATCTTGAACGGAAATCGGATTTCTGCATGGCTTTTCGGCCAAATGTACGGAAATACCCAACTTCCATTAACCCTTCATCGGCTTATAGAGGGCGATTTTAGCGCCATTGAGGCCAACCCGGGATTGATTTTTCCATTGCATGAATTTAGTCTGGGATTATCTTTAAGCACTTTTATGTCTGCCACTCCAGATCTTCGAGCCGAAAATATACCGATCGAAGGCGAATACTCAGACCTGGTCAAAGGAATCGGGACGCTTCTGTTTACCCCTTATTTTTGGCAATCTGCCGAGGATGTATGGGAGGTT
This sequence comes from Flavobacteriaceae bacterium, assembly GCA_051011235.1. Classification (GTDB taxonomy): domain Bacteria; phylum Bacteroidota; class Bacteroidia; order Flavobacteriales; family Flavobacteriaceae; genus JAHEJJ01. Next base: position 786 of record JBPCUI010000293.1, on the reverse strand, counting down.
GAGAACAAAAAATACCACGGGAAATCCCTGGTAACCGAGGTTCCCCTGCTAATGTTATCCGGGGAGATGGATCATCTTTGTCTGGCCAGTTATGCGGAAGAGTTTGCGGATAGGCAGAAGAACACGCAACTTTATATTTTCAAAGGCGTAGCTCATTCACCTGTTGATCAGGGTCCATGCGCAATTATGATGCTAAAAGAGTTTTTTGACGACCCTTCAAAACCACTGAATAGTTCATGCGTAAAGGAGTTTAAGCATGAATTTGATTTGCCGAACTAAATCGATACTTACAGTTCCTAACATTGTATAAAAAGCAGCAAAACGCATTAATACTAATCGTTATGAGCAAGTTTATAAAATCGCACCGTCCTTATAAATTATGACTAAGAAACAAATAAAACGAATACTCAGAATAGTATTTATTACGGCGAGTATAGGCTCCTTGTTTTTTGTACCATGGATTTTGGTAAAGGCCTGGATTTTACCACTACCTGATACCGTTCAAGAGCAAGTTGATGAAGCCATTGGTCATGGATTTGATGGAATGATTGTGTATGTAGATGTGGCAGGAAAACCGTCAGCGTTTTATACGGGTGGTTGGAAAAACCGAGAAAACAAAATACCAGCCGATCCGAAATCATTGTTTAAAATTGCCAGCATCAGCAAATTATATGTCGCAGTTTCTATTACCAAACTGGTCAAAGAAGGACGTTTATCTTTAGATGAAACGCTCGCTGATTACTTTCCAGAACTTGTGGGTAGAATTGAAAATGCAGAAAAAATCAC
>JBPCUI010000292.1:0-2984 GCA_051011235.1 Flavobacteriaceae bacterium | reverse complement strand
CCAAATATAGCTATATTTGCCAATAGTTTTCATTTGCATGCAACGGCTGGTCTATCTAATTTCTTATCCATTTCTCTGGTGCATTGCATCGCTACCCTTCAGACTGTTTTATCTATTCTCCGACCTTATTTTTGCTCTTCTCTTTTACATTGTCGGCTACCGACGGAAGGTAGTGCAAGCTAACCTTGAGCTGGTATTTTCGGATCTATCTCCTGATGAAATAAGTAAAATTGAAAAGGAATTTTACCGACATATGTGCGATGTATTTCTGGAAACTATTAAAACCATGAAAATCGGGAGGAAAGATTTTATCAAGAGATATCAATTGATCAATGTTGAATTACTTCAGGAAATTGAACGAGATAAAAGCGTTATGGTGCTTATCCCCCATTACGGCAATTGGGAATGGAGCATCGTTACTAATTTGTTTTTTGAGTCCCAGGGCTATGCGGTATACCAAAAAATCGGGAATAAATATTTTGACGCAATGATAAAGCGAATACGCGCAAAATGGAATACAGCTCTGATCCATCAGAAAGAAATGGTGCGGATCATTATTCGCAACCAACAAGCAGGGACCAACGCTGTCTACGGCGTGGTGAGTGATCAATCTCCCCAATCGCACAGAACCAGGTACTGGAGGTCCTTTATGGGTATTACAGTACCTGTATTTGACAGTCCCGAATTACTGGCCCGAAAATTCGATCTGGCGGTGGTGTTTGCTAAAATCAGCAAACTAAAAAGAGGGCATTATCAATTGGAATTTGTTCCTATTACAAAAAGTGCTTCAGAAACTCAGGAACATGAAATTACAGATCAATTCTTACGAATGACAGAAAATAGTATTGGTGAACAACCGGCTTATTATCTATGGACCCACCGTCGATGGAAACACCGAGACAAGGTTCCCAGCGAATTTCAAGAGAAGTAGTAATTTTTTAGTCGATACTGGCTATTTCTTTTATTTCTAAAATTATTTTGTCGGCCAGTGTATCCGCCTCTGCCTGTGTTCCTGCTTCGGTATAAATCCGGATAATAGGTTCTGTATTGGACTTTCGCAGGTGAACCCAGTTATTGGGGAAATCGATCTTTACCCCATCGATCGCGATAACCTCTTCGGTCGCATATTTTTGCGACATCTTATCAAGTAGTGCATCGACATCCAGATCCGGGGTTAACTGAATTTTCTTCTTGCTCATAAAATAGGCAGGATAAGCGTTCCTCAATTCGCTGACCGTTCCCTCATATTCGGAGAGCAACATTAAAAATAAGGCGGTTCCAACAAGTGAATCCCTACCATAATGGCTTGCTGGATAAATAATGCCGCCGTTGCCCTCGCCACCGATCACGGCATCTGTAGCCTTCATTTTGGCAACCACATTTACTTCACCCACCGCTGCTGCTTTATAGGAGGCTCCATGTTTTTCAGTGATATCGCGTAATGCCCTGGAAGAGCTCAAATTGGAAACTGTATTTCCCTTTGTCTTACCCAATACGTAGTCAGCACAGGCAACAAGAGTATATTCTTCCCCAAACATTTCGCCCTTTTCTGTAATAAATGCCAAACGATCTACATCTGGGTCAACTACAATACCAAAATCTGCGTTTTCCTTTAAGACCAGGGCACAAATATCTCCGAGATGTTCATTTAACGGTTCAGGGTTGTGCGGGAACTGCCCATTGGGCTCACAATACAGCTCTATTACTTCGACACCGAGTGTGCGCAATAATGCGGGAATTGCAATTCCCCCGGTCGAATTAACCCCGTCAACAACTACTTTAAATCTCTTTTTCCTAATAGATTCGGCGTCGACAAGTGGTAAGCTCAATACCTCATTTATATGAATATCAATGTAATTGTCTTTTGGAGTAATTGTTCCCAGATCATCGACCTGAGCAAATAAAAATGCTTCCTTTTCCGCTAATTCCAATATGAGCGCACCTTGTTCACCATCTAAAAACTCACCCTTTCCATTCAATAATTTGAGCGCATTCCACTGTTTTGGGTTATGGCTCGCTGTAAGAATTATGCCGCCGTCTGCCTGTTCTAAAGGAACAGCTATTTCTACAGTTGGTGTGGTGGATAATCCAAGATCTATCACATCTATTCCCAATCCAGACAATGTAGCAACCACCAAATCCTGTATCATTTTACCAGAAATACGTGCATCCCGGCCTATAACCACTTTGTAAGGGCGCTGCTCACCTGATTTTATAAGCCAGGAACCATAGGCTGCAGCGAATTTTACCGCATCCACAGGAGTTAAATTATCACCGGGTTTTCCTCCGATAGTACCGCGAATTCCCGAAATGGATTTTATAAGTGTCATATTTGCTGTAAAAGTTTTTGCAAATATACAGGTCTTGGGTCTAAACAAAAGCGCCATATTTGTATTTTGAGCATCTGACATTATATTTGCCTCTGCATGAATTTTTTAGCACATATATACCTTTCTTTTGACGATAAGGAAATCACCATCGGTAATTTTATTGCAGACAGTATCCGCAGTAAAAATTATAAACATCTTCCGCTAAAAGTTCAAAAAGGAGTTTTGCTCCACCGGGCCATTGACACCTATACAGATACACACCACATACCGAAAAAAAGCAGCAAACGCCTCCACAAAAATTACGGTCATTACAGCAGGGTAATCGTAGATATTTTCTACGACCATTTTTTGGCTAAGAACTGGAAACAGTATTCAGAAGTGTCTCTGGGTGAATATGTGGAGGGGTTTTATGATTTACTGGAGGTCAATTACCATTTACTCCCGGACAATATCAAGCACATGATGCCGTACATGATTGCAGACAACTGGTTGTTGAATTATGCCAAAATGGATGGCATTGGTCGTGTTTTGAACGGCATGAACAGGAGAACTCAGAACAAGAGTAAAATGAATTATGCTATCGTAGATCTGGAAACCTATTATACAGATTTCGAGGCAGAATTCACATCTTTCTTTGAAGAATTAACCCTTTTT
>JBPCUI010000291.1:0-10053 GCA_051011235.1 Flavobacteriaceae bacterium | reverse complement strand
TGGTCTATTTCATCATTAAGGGTGACCGAAGTGATCGTTCCGACACCTTTATTGGTCAAGTCGACCCTTTCAGATGCTTTTACTCCTGAAGTTTCAGTAGGTGGATCGGCCTTTTTGGTTTCAGTCTTCTGTCTTTCGACACTAAAACCCTCTTTTTTCTTTTCTTCCTTGCCCCCACAACTAAATAATAATAGGGAGAAAACAAGTGCAGTGCTCTTTAATAGGAATTTCATGTTGATTTGTTGTTTAAATTGCGTCAAAAATAACAGTGGAAGTTAGTAAAAAACATGATAAAGATCATATTCAGGATAAAAATATCTTTTTAATCTAGTATCTGAATTTAGCTGCCTCTGTGCATACTACCTACTCCATCGATTATTGCCAGCGAATTGATCTGATATTCCAATCATCACATTAAAGTAAATGGCAATCTTTTATGAAGAACTCTAGGGAAGTACACAGTGCTGCCAAGTGCTTTTACCAATTAATAAAAACCAGCTTCCATACTTCAATAAAGATAAGCTATTTGGAACTTCACAAGTTATCATTACAGGACATGTTGATAATCATAAAAGCACATTTGAAAATTAATTTAACCTCTATGGGCTGTGGGCGTGGTAGTAATTCAAAATATGATAAAGATCATATTAAGGATAAAATTATCTTTTTATTCTTGTACTGTAATTTTTGCTCCTTCTGTACATGCTTTCCAATTCTTCAAAATATGCCCTAAAAGCAGTCTTATATCTGAGTTTGTATTCAGATGATAACAACAAGTTGTTTGTTAAAGATATAAGTGAGAATACAGATATTCCAAGGGCGTACACGGCCAAATTACTTCAAGAACTCGCCAGGCGAAATCTTATTTCTTCAACCAGAGGACCAAAGGGAGGTTTTTATGTCAGTGAGGAAAATCGCCAGCAATGTGTTATGAGTATCGTTGATGCCATTGACGGGAAGTCAAAAATGGAAACCTGTATGCTGGGATTAGAGGATTGTGATGAATCCAAACCATGTCCTCTGCATCATTTGATTGTATCTTCCAGAACCGCTTTGATCCAGGTACTGGAGACCAAAACAATTCAGGATCTCGCAACCGAATTAGAACACAAAAGGGCCTTTATGCCCAAATAATTTCTCACTTGTTGTACCGCTGAAAAAAGTGTAATTTAAGGAGCATTAAATTCACCTATCGAAAGCGCTGGCACTATGAAGAAAAAACAAGCGAGAAGATCATTCTTAAAAAAAGCTACACTGGGCTCTGCCGCATTAACATCGGCGCCTCATATCTTATTGTCTTCGTCCAATGAAGAGAAATTACTGCTGGAACGGACCTATGAATCACAGGACTATTCCAGCAATGATCAGATCAACCTTGCCCTGATCGGGTCCGGAATACAGGGAATTTACGATACCACTTCGGCACTACGCGTAGCAGGTGTAAAGCTGGTGGCAGCGTGTGATCTCTATACCGGCAGATTGGATAGGGCCAAAGAACTATGGGGCGATGACATTTTTGTCACCCGTGATTACCGCGAGATATTGGACAAAAAGGAAATAGATGCAGTGATTGTGGCTACTCCGGACCATTGGCACAAAACCATAACCATAGCAGCGATGAAGGCGGGCAAGGCAGTTTATTGCGAAAAGCCCATGGTCCAGAATTTCGATGAGGGCCATGAGATGATAAAAGTACAGAGGGAAACCGGTAGTCTTTGCCAGGTTGGAAGTCAGGGCATGTCCTCGCTGGGAAACGAAAAAGCGCGGCAATTGTATCGCGAAGGAGCCATTGGTGAAATGGTTTTACTGGATATGTACAATGACCGATATTCGGCAGAAGGGGCCTGGCAATACCCAATTCCACCCGATGCTAATCCACAAACAGTTGATTTTGACACTTTTCTGGGCCGAGCCCCTAAAGTCCCATTTGACACTACCCGGTTTTTTAGGTGGCGCAATTACCAGGATTACGGTACAGGCGTCGCCGGCGACCTATTTGTACATGCATTTTCTACACTGAACTTTATCCTGGACTCCAAGGGGCCAAATAGAGCATTATCCACAGGCGGTTTGCGATATTGGAAAGACGGTCGGGATGTACCCGATGTAACCCTTACATTTTACGACTATCCAAAAGCAGAGACACACTCAGCATTCAACGCCTCTTTTCGGGTCAATTTCATAGCGGGATCGGGCGGCGGATCGGGATTTCGACTGGTAGGTACAGAAGGGATGATGGAAGTGGGTTATGAATCGGTAAAACTGATCCGCTCCAGGTTAAATATGAATCCTCAAGGCTATTCTATGATCGCCTATCCCGAGAAAATACAGGAGCAAATAAAACTTGCCAATGCTCAGAGCGGACTCAGCAGCAGGAAATCTTCATTAGATATAGGCGAAACCGTTTGGGAAGCTCCAAATGACTACAAGGGAGGGCACTATGATCACTTCTTCAATTTCTTCCAGGCGATCAGAGGAAAAGGTAAAATTATACAGGATCCTTCTTTCGGACTACGGGCCGCAGGGGCCGCATTACTGGCAAACGAAAGCTACTACAGCCAAAAACCTGTAAACTGGGATCCCAGTGCCATGAAACTAATATAATTATGAAATTGATGAACAATTTACTGATCGGCTGCTGTCTTATTTTTTCATTCTTTTTTGTCTACCCACAGAATGAACCATTGAGAGTTATTGTTTTTGGTGCTCACCCCGATGACTGCGATATGGATGCAGGAGGTACGGCAATCTTGTATACCTCCATGGGCCATAAGGTCAAATTCGTTTCGCTGACTAATGGGGATGCAGGTCATTATTCTATGGGTGGCGAGGAACTGGCGGCCATCAGGCTTGCAGAGTCTCAGGAAGCTGGCAGAAGATTTGGGGTGGAATATACTGTTCTTGACAATCACGACGGGGCGCTAATGCCTACCTATGAAAACCGTCTTGAAGTTATACGTGAAATCAGGAAATGGAATGCGGATATTGTGATAGCCCCCAGACCTAACGACTATCATCCGGACCATCGCTATACCGGAATATTGGTGCAAGACGCGGCCTATATGGTAATCGTTCCGAATATTGCGCCAGATATTCCTGCGCTTAAAAAAAACCCTGTATTTCTTTATACGCACGATCGGTTTCTAAAACCACAAGCTATAGAACCTGATATCGCCGTAAATATTGATGCGGTCTTTGAGCAAAAAATCTATGCCGTTGCCGCCCACGAGTCACAATTTTTTGACTGGCTCCCCTGGACATCTGGGAAACTGGAAAATGTTCCGGATGATGAGGAAGCCAGGTTGAAAATGCTGGCTTCATGGCGCCCTTTCAGTCCGGATGATGCCACTCGGGAAAGCCTGAAAAAATGGTATGGTGAAAATGCCGATAGCATTGAGCACGCAGAAATATTTGAAATTTGTGAATACGGAAGGCAGCCTACAGACGATGAGATTCGGAAACTTTTTCCGATGCTCGGTAAATAAAAAAAGGGAAGCCAGATTGGGCTCCCCTTTATCCGTATGAATATTTACAAAGTCCTTATATCTTGAATGTTATCACAGGGATTTTACTGTGGTTGGCAATGTCTTCACCTATACTACCCATAAAAAAATGAGATAGTCCTTTCCTGCCGTGCGTAGGGATTCCGATAACGTCTGCACTAATACTTTCACTGTAATTCAAAACTCCTTTTTCCACACTGTAATCGTTATAGATAGAAACTTCCTTACCAGCTCCTGCCTTTTGCAAATACTTTGATACCTTTTCATAGGCGTCCTCTGTACTCAGGAAATTATCACCAGGCGTATTGATATAGACTAGATGAAGTTTGGCCCCTAATTTGTCTGCAAAACCTTTTGCTTTTTGAAACGCAATAAGGCTTTCTTCTTTAAAAGCACAAGCAAAGACAAAGTCACTAACCTTAAAATCATCCAAATCATCTTTGATTACAAGTACTGGGATATTAGAATTTCGAACCACTTTTTCGGCGTTGGAACCTACAAATATCTCTTTTAGCCCGTCTGTACCATGAGAGCCCATAATAATCATATCTGCCTCGTGCTTTTCAGCTACATCGTTTACTTCTCCAAAGACCTTAAAGTGCTTGATTATCGGTGTGATTTTATTCACTCCCTTTAAATAAGGTTTGTCTAAAAATTCATTGATTCTTTTCTCAGCCAGCTTTAGGAGAAATACGGTTTGCTCAGGATGGAAACCTTCAGATGAAGAAATCATAGCCTCGTTGAGCTCCAGCATATGAAGTGCCAAAATTTCAGAGCCGTGCTTTTTTGCCAGTGAAGCAGCAACTTTGAGTGCATATTCGGATTGTTGTGAAAAATCTATAGGTACTATGATCGTTTTCATGATATTGATTTTAGGTTAAATTATTAAAATCTTTTCAATTGCCTTAGTGCATAAGATAATATTTGGTTAAATCGTCATAGAGAACAATTGTGTATCAGGTGCTTTTCGGTGCAGGTGTAGATCAAAAGCCATGCAAGCATTGCGAATAAAAGGTCTCCCCCGTTCGGTGACCTCCAACTCGAAGGGTTTTATGTTAACAAGTCCATCAGATTTCATTTCACCGAGTCTTTCCAAAACCTCATTCAATCCTTCAAAACCCTGATTATCTTCATACCAGGAAGTCTTAAACCGACACATCAGATTCAGGATATGCCTGCGGATTATCTCATCCTCACGACTCAGAATGTGTCCCCTGTAAATAGGGAACAAGCCTGTTGAAACCAAATGTTCATATTCCTCTACTCCTTTTACATTTTGTGCAAATCCAAACCAGCTGTCGCTAATGCTCGAAGCCCCAAGTCCCACCAGTAAATGAGTTTTTGAGGCTGTATATCCCATAAAATTCCTGTGCATTGTCCCATTTGTCATAGCCTTGTACAGTGCATCAGGTTTTAAAGCGAAATGATCCATGCCAATTTCCTGATATCCTATATCCATCAGAAGTTCACTTCCTCTTTCGTAAAGTCTGCGCTTGTCATCTGCGGATGGCAGATCGTCATCCTTAAAACCTCGCTGTCCATTTCCCTTTAACCAGGGTACATGCGCATAGCTGTAATAGGCAATCCGATCAGGACGAAGTTTTCTGGTAATACTTACAGTCCTCTCAACATCGCCAACTGTCTGGTGAGGTAAACCGTAGATAAGATCATGGCCTACAGACTTGTATCCGATTTCACGAGACCAGTCAGTTACTCGTTTTACATGTTCATAAGGTTGTATTCGATGAATCGCCTCCTGTACCCTGACACTGTAATCCTGCACTCCAAAACTAACCCGCTTAAAGCCTAAATCGAACAGTGTTTGTAAGTGTTCTTTAGTTGTATTGTTGGGATGTCCTTCAAAGCTGAATTCAAAACCAGGACTCTTTACCGCCTTTCTGAAAATTCCATTAATTAATATTTCAAGATTTGACGGACTAAAGAAGGTAGGCGTACCACCGCCAAGGTGTAACTCCTTAATCCTGGGGCGAGCGTTGAAAAGATCCGTATAGAGCTTCCATTCCTTAAGAATAGATCTTATATAAGGGGCTTCTACTTCATGTCTTTTAGTAATCCTTTTGTGGCAACCACAGAAAGTGCACATTTGCTCACAAAATGGTAGATGAATATAAATGCTTATTCCTTCATCTTCATTGCTTTGATCAAAAGCCTTCTTCACTGTTTCTTTATATCGTTTCCCGGAAAAGTTGTCAAGATCCCAATAAGGTACGGTTGGGTAACTGGTATATCTGGGACCCGGGACGTTATATTTTTGAATCAAGCCTTGCATAAATATGCTTTTGTTTCTTACAAAGCTAAAGTGAAAGGGCGGGGGAAAATATGATAAAAATCAGTTTCAATTCTCAATACCAGTGAGTTGGCAACGAGCTTAACCAATGGAATTTCCGAATATTTTTAGTAATCGTCCTTCATCCAATTGAGTGGTGCCCGCTTCTTCCAGCCGCCTTTTGTAAAATCCGGAAATTCCTGGGGGGCCCCTCCCTCGGCTATTGAGCGTTCAGAAAGTGGTGTGAGCGCACTCCATGCCGCGGCATCATAAACATCAAGTGGAGGAGTTATTTGTCTCTTAGCAGATTCAACAAAGGCGTTCAACACAAAAAAGTCCATCCCTCCATGTCCGGATCCCGAGGCAAATTCCCCGTATTTCTTCCAAAGCGGATGGTCGTATTTCTCTAGCCATACATTCGCATTATCCCATTTGTGTTTCTGTGATTCTCCTTCAATATATATCCTGCTTCCGTCGACCTCCCATATACCATTTGCCCCTTGTACCCTAAAACCTAATGAATAGGGTCTTGGGAGATTGCAATCATGTGTCACCAGAATAGTTTCGTCTCTCGCCGTTTTGATTGTACTTGTAATAACATCACCTTGTCTGAAACTTACCGAAGCATTGGGGTGATCTGCACCTCCTACTTTTACTATGTGGTTGTGCAGTCCGATAGCCTTGGTAGCAAATGAGGAAACGGAAACGAATCGATTACCCCTGTTTATATCCGCCATTACGGCCACCGGACCAAGTCCATGGGTAGGATATACATCCGCATTATGTTTTACCGAGTAGGCCGTGCGCCATCTGGCTTCCGAAATCGCTTTTTCACCAAATTCTACCCCGCCCCCATAAGCCTGTTTCCCATCGTTGAATTTAACTTCACGCAGATCGTGCTGATATCCACATCTGAAATGCACCAATTCTCCAAAAACACCTTGCCTTACCATATTTAGAACGGCCAGTACATCTCTGCGATAATTCACATTCTCCAGGATCATCAAATTCGAACCAGTGCTCTCGTGAGCTTTTACCAATTCCCAGCAACCCTCTAATGTCATGGCTGCAGAAACCTCAACCCCTGTGTATTTACTTGCATTCATGGAGTCCACACTCATTGGAACATGCCAGGACCAGGGTGTTGCGATGATGACTGCATCAACCTCTTTCAGCTCGAGAAGGTTTCTGTAGTCATACTCGTTTTTACCGAATGATTTAGGTGCCTTTTCACCATTTTTTCGAATTAGATCCTGAGCAATATCTATTCTGCTAGGGTCAGTATCACAGAGAGCCGTCACTATCAGATCATCTCTTAACAAGAGATTTTTCAAGTGCGCTGTACCCCGAAGCCCAAGCCCGATGATCCCGACTTTTAGTTTTTCTGATTTAGCCGATGCTGAAAATCCAACGGCAGTATTGGGTAGAACTACCGTACCAATTCCAAAGGCCGATACATTCCTGACAAAATCTCTCCTGGTTCCCATGCTTTCATTGTGTTATATGAAGGTTGTAAAATATGAAAATCTTGATCATATTGCGACCGGTGAATGATAAAAACTTATTTTTGCCGCCATAATAACTGATTATGACTTTACTATTAATGGCTGCCGGTAAAGGAAGCCGGTACGGAAAACTAAAACAATTCGATGGGCTCGGCCCAATGGAGGAATTTCTGATGGAGTTCAGCATCTACGATGCGCTTCAGGTGGGCTTTGACCATATTGTGGTGATCACTCAAAAAAGTAATGTTGAGTTTCTCAGGGATCATCTAATTTCCAGACTGCCAGAGAATACTAAACTCGATGTGCTGTCACAAGAATTAACAGACCTCCCAACAGGTCTTGAAGTTAGTGCGCAGCGCGAAAAACCATGGGGTACCGCACATGCCGTATGGACGGCAAGGCATGTTATCTCCGAACCCTTTGTGGTGGTCAATGCCGATGATTATTACGGGAAGAAGGCCTATGCGAAAGCGGCTAACTTTATGGACCTTGAGGTAAACAGAGATCGCTTCGGTTTGGTTGCATATACGCTTAGAGATACACTATCTGAATTTGGTTCTGTATCACGAGGTGTGTGCAAACAAAAAGGGAGCAATCTGCTTTCTGTTGAAGAACGCATCAAAATTGAAGATCAGGAAGGCAGTATTACAGATACTGATTCCGGTATTAAATTTACCGGCGATGAACTCGTAAGTATGAATTTCTGGGTGTGCAGTCCCGCTATTTTCGATCAAATAGAAAACGATTTACGACTATTCATTGAAAAAGGTCAAAACCTTGAGAAAGGTGAGGTTTACCTGCCTTTTGTTATCCAGGAAATGTTGCAAAAGGGAAATGCTTCAGTAGAGGTCATTCCCTCAGAAAGTAATTGGTTCGGTGTGACCTATGCGAATGATAAGGATATCGCTGTCAATGAGCTCAGGGAAATGACCGATCAAGGTGATTACCGTTCACCGCTATGGGAGACCAAATAGGGTGTCAACATCTATAATAAAACCGAAAAAGTCCAACTTAAAACCGGTATTTCACCCCAATCATGTAGTAGCCTTCAGTACTGTTAAAAGTAATATCAAGATTTCTTTTTTCATAAGGTGTGGTAAACAGATATGTACTCCCAACACCAACAATTATTCCGCCCAATACATCCCAACCATCATGTCTGTCGTTCAAACCTTCGATCCTGCTGTAACCAACAAAGCCAGCCATCAGGTAAGCAGGTATCCCATATTTCCACCCGTACCGTCTTTGAATAAATGAGGCTCCCTGGAAAGCGGTCGATGTATGACCCGATGGAAAGGCAAGCCCGTCTGTTGCCCCTTCGGGCCGAGGTTTGTCAAACGCAAATTTCAAAGTATAGGTTACCGCCAGGTTGGCCGCAAATGATTTAAGAAATTGCAGACTTCCTTCTTTATCTTTGAGAATCAAAGTGCTTAATCCTGCGACAGCAGGCAAAGCGTAATGAAGTATGTCTCCCGTAGCTTCAACAGTACGCTCTCTTTGAATCTCAGATGCGCTGTCCTTGGTTTGGGCTGTTAAAAACCCAATAAACATGATGAGTGTAAGAATGAATAACCAAAATTTCATAGTGTTCTCTATTTGTTAAGAGAACGTATGCCTGTGCGATAACTTATTCAGCTATGGTGCGGATTAATTATTCCGGACTGGTTTTCCGAAGTGGTCGAATATTATTCTTGAAATTGAGTGGTGTGGATCCAGTTACTTTTTTAAAAGTCGAATTAAAGGTCGACTTGGAACTGAAGCCCATTTCTGAAGCTAGTCCGAATAGTGTGTAATGTCTGTATTTAGGAGCGTGTAATTGCTCTATAAAAGCTGCAATACGATACTGGTTGACAAACTCCTGAAAACTTATCTTCATATGTATATTCAAAACTTCTGAGATATACCTCCTGGGTACGCCTATTCTGTCGGACACCTCATGAATGGATAGTTTTTGATTCTTGAATATTTTTTCACGCTCCATAATATGTATCAACATCTGTTCGTATTCTGAGATCTGCTCAGGTTTTAGTCGAGATTTGCGATATCCTCCATTTTTAATTCTCGGTAAAATCTCTCCAGGCTTATCTATCAGGCCAAAACTGATAAAAAAGAACAGGAATGCAAGCAACAGTAACAGATACGAATTATATTCCTCATACCCGAACAACATTAATTCTTCAGATGTGATCAATTCACGAATATTTGCAACGTAATTGAGGCCGGAAATCAGTACCAAGGGAAACACAAAGACTAAAAGCCAGTCCACAGACCTTGACCTAATGGCAAATATGAGAATACTCAATAAGTAGATAAGAAAAATGAGTTCTGTGAGAAATTCTAATGCCTCCAATAAGAGAAATTCAGTTTCCCATACCAATTCGCTAGTCTCAATACTCAAATATAAAATATTGGGCAAAAAATAAATTAGATCCTTAGCTAAAAACCTCTCTTGACCAGACCGTCTGTACTTAAAAAAGAGGAAGAGGAATGTAATGAATAGAGAGCTATCGAAAATAAACATATCGATATCCTCCACGAAAAGATTGTTTTCATCGTCTCCAATTATAAAAAAGACAACTGATATTAGACATCCTAAAAAAAGCCAAAATATGGGCTTTCTATATCTTGCTTTGTTTTTTAACAGTACCGTAATTAGGAATAAACCCTGAACCAGGGCAATATATTGGACAGTCTGAAGCATTTCCTATAGTGTTAGTATAAGAACGGCCAATAAAAGGAATTTAGTATTTATGCTTAG
>JBPCUI010000290.1:0-3888 GCA_051011235.1 Flavobacteriaceae bacterium | reverse complement strand
TCAAGAAACCGTATCCTTGGTAGCGGAGATTGATTCAGCATTACCTGATATATCGGCAGAAGTAATGGTTGCTCCCACATTTGTAAATCTGGCTGCAGCAGTTGAAACTTTAAAAGATTCAGCAGTAGAAGTCGTAGCCCAGAATATGCATTATGCACCCAGTGGCGCATTTACAGGTGAGATTTCAGCAGATATGCTTAAAGGAATTGGTATAAGTACTGTTATTATCGGGCATTCAGAAAGGCGCGCCTACTTTGGTGAAACTGACGATATTCTTGCTAAAAAGGCTTCTGCCGCGCTGGATAATGGTCTTAGGGTCATATTTTGTTTTGGCGAGGAACTGGCAGACAGGAAAGCAGGTAATCATTTCTCCGTTGTTGAAACCCAGCTTAAAAATGGCTTGTTTTCTCTCGACGCTGCGAATTGGCAAAACATCGTTTTGGCGTATGAACCGGTTTGGGCAATAGGAACAGGGGAAACGGCGACTCCGGAACAGGCACAGGAAATGCACGCATTTATCAGAAGTACAATAAAATCATCTTTTGGGGACCAGGTGGCCAATAATGTCACTATTCTCTATGGGGGTAGTGTGAAACCTGGCAACGCGCAGGAAATTTTTTCCAAACCTGATGTGGACGGAGGACTTATCGGAGGAGCTGCCTTAAAGGCCGATGATTTTCTGGCCATTGTGGAGGCAATTTAATATTGATGAAAGAGACTTATCTGGAATATAATTTTAATGTCCGCCCAAGGCAACCTGCTTCGGATATCCTGATTGCACAATTGTCTGAACTTGGATTTGAAAGTTTTTTAGAAACACCTGAAGGATTGCTCGCCTATATCCGTAAAGAGGAATTAAAAGTTAAGGGACTTAATCACCTGACTATTATCGGCGACCCTGATTTTAAAATTGATTACAGTCTAACTGAGGTGGAGCAAGAAAACTGGAATGCCAATTGGGAAGCCAATTTTGAACCAATTGTTTTGGGGCATCATTGTGCTGTAAGAGCACCTTTTCATCAAAAACCCGATGTTAAGTACGACATTGTGATAACTCCTAAGATGAGTTTTGGAACGGGTCATCACGAGACTACCCAAATGATGCTTCAATTTGTTCTGAAGAATGAGATGTCTGGCAAATCTGTTTTGGATATGGGGTGTGGAACCGGGGTTTTGGCTATTCTGGCGGCTATGAGAGGTGCAGCCCATATAGATGCAATCGATGTGGATCACTGGAGTTATCTGAACACTCTGGAGAATGTCAGATTAAATAAACAAGATCACATTCGCGTATCAGAAGGAGATGTGAAGCAACTCGATAAAAGGAAATACGATGTTATTCTTGCTAATATTAATCGCAATACGCTTCTAGAAGACATTCCAAAATATGTAAAAAACCTGAACCGTGGTGGCATACTCCTGTTGAGTGGGTTTTATGGGGAAGACCTTCCTATGATTTCTGAAAAATGTTCCGGTTGCGGTCTTAGTTTCCAAGAAAATTTGGAAAATAATGATTGGGTTTCAGCAAAATATGTATTTTAGTTTGTATTAAAAACTATCTCGATGAGTGCTAAGGAAAAAACCTCCGAAGAACTACTCCTGGAGGAAGAGACGGTAAAACAGAATGAAATAGTTTTGTTCAATGATGATGTAAATACCTTTGAGCATGTCATTGATACTTTGATCGATGTTTGTGATCATAGCCCGGAACAGGCGGAACAGTGTTCCCTAATAGTGCATTACAATGGGAAATGTACTGTAAAGACCGGAGCGTATAAAGACTTAAAACCTCGTTGTACCCGTTTATTGCAGGCGGGATTAAGTGCAGAGATCGTATAGCCCTTATTTGGACAGGCATCACGCGCAGATTAAGCACTTTTTTCTACCGCATAATCTAATATTACCCTATACATTTTTTATAATTTTTGTTTCAAAAGGAAGCAATATTTCCCCGCGTGGCATTTTCTGGTTATATTAGAAATTTACTTGACGGTTGAGTTCTAGTTCGGACAGGAATCACAAAATTTTCATCTGATGACAAGTGTTTTTAAAGTCGAATTCAGACGTTCCGTTTTAAGGGCCTTTAGGGCATTAAGTTTATTCCTGTTATTATTTGTTAATTGTGCTTCCGAAAACAAAGAATCCAAATTCCGGAACATGCAATTCAGTCCACAGTAGTGTTTGCCAATTAGATATAACTTAATCAGAAATCTTTTAACCAACGACCAACATGAGTGACCAGACCAATCAAGATGCTTCTGCAGTAATTAAAATGAATAAGTCTTACACAATTCTGATTAGCCTGATCGTGGCGCTCGGTGGGTTTCTCCTGGGATTTGACAGTGCGGTGATCTCTGGGGCGGTAAAGGGGATAACAGTTTATTTCGAAATGACCGAGTGGATGCTTGGTTTTTCAGTAGGATGCGTTGTTTTTGGGGCAATGGCGGGGAACCTGGTGGCCGGACCCTTGGCCGACAAGTTCGGCCGGAAAAAGGTCCTTATTGTTGTTGCAGCATTATTTACTATCTCGGCCTCCTGGTCTGCCATGGCCACAGGGTATATTGAATTTATTACCGCCCGGATAATAGGGGGTATTGGTATCGGGGGCGCCATATTGATTGCTCCTATCTATATCGCCGAAATTGCCCCGCCAAAACTCAGAGGTAGCTTGGTTTCTTTTAACCAGTTGAATATTGTCATCGGTATTTCTGTAGCTTATTTTTCCAATTATTTCCTGGTCAATATGGGAGAGGAAAGCTGGCGATATATGCTCGGGGTCGAAGCCATACCTGCCTTCATTTATTTCGCTGCACTTTTCACCGTACCAAGGAGCCCCAGGTGGCTTATACAAAACCTAAATAAAGTAGAATTAGCAAGAAAGATCCTTAAGAAGATCGGTGGAGAGGAATATGCCGAAATCACCATTCAGGAAATTCAACGGGGAATAGCTAAAAAGGAACCGAAGGGAAGACTTGCCGACCTGTTCCAAAGCAAGTATACCACAATTATGATCATCGCATTCGGTATTGCTTTTTTTCAACAGATTACCGGTATCAATGCCGTCTTCTATTACGCTCCTACAATCTTCGAACAAGCCGGTGGCAGCACAGATTCTTCATTTTTACAGGCAATAGTAGTGGGGCTAACGAACTTAGTATTTACCATTGTGGCGATACTCTATATTGACCGTTTAGGAAGAAAACCACTGCTGCTAATAGGTACCAGCTTTATGACTATTGCATTGTTGATGGCCACCTATGCATTTAATCAGGCAACCTACGAGTTTAACTCAGATACTTTAGAGAAGGTTGGGGATGAGGAGATAAGAACAGCGCTTACTCCGCTGGAAGGTAAATCTTTCGACGGACAGGCTGTCTTATTTGAAGAAGTGGAACCGCTTCTTAGTGAGGCCTCATTTTTGAAATTCAAAAGGGACGAAATAACCAATTTTATTCAGATCAATGCCACGCTTGTGCTTATAGCCATCCTGCTTTATGTTGCCTCCTTTGCAATATCACTTGGACCGGTTATGTGGACGCTCTTTTCAGAAGTTTTTCCAACCAACATCAAGGGTATTGCTATATCGGCAGTGGGCTTTTTCAACTCCTTGATAAGTTTCTCCGTTACTCAGGTGTTTCCCTGGGAACTGTCTAACCTGGGACCGACCGCCACATTTGCTATTTACGCCTTACTTTCATTCTGCGCAGTTCTCTTCGTTAAGAAGTTTGTCATAGAAACCAAAGGCAAAACATTAGAAGAAGTTCAGGAAGTTTTAATTAGAAAATAACTATTCCAATGAGAAATTTGATCATTTTTATAAGCCTGTGTATGTTATCAGGCTGTAAGGAGAAACAAAATAAAGAAGACGGCTCACAAACATCTACAGAT
>JBPCUI010000289.1:0-22215 GCA_051011235.1 Flavobacteriaceae bacterium | reverse complement strand
GATTTTAAAGGATGAAACCAGCAGTAGAGACGACAAGGTATTTTATCTCAAAATGCTTGTTCATTTCCTGGGCGATCTTCACCAACCGATGCATGTGGGCCGTAGTGAAGACAAAGGCGGCAATGACATCCAGGTCCTTTGGTTTGAGCAGGGCAGCAATCTGCACAGGGTTTGGGATTTCCATATGATCCATGATTACGGAATGAGTTATACGGAACTCGCAGACAAATTACCTGAGCTTTCCAGGTATCAGATAAAGGAGATCCAAAATGGGAATGTGCTTCAGTGGGTTGAAGAGACTCAGGAAATTACGAATAAGGTGTATCGATCTGTTAAAATAGGGGAAAAACTCAGTTATGGCTATAGCTATACCTATTGGCCCACAGTAGAACGGCAGCTGCTGCTGGGTGGTTTGCGTCTTGCGGGAATATTAAATGATATTTATGGGTAATATGATTAGCTGAAATCATGAGATTTTCAATCCTCAGAGCCTTTATTCAGGACAAATGGTTTGAATTTGTCGATGAATGTTAAAGACCCTTTCCACAGTTATCTTACTACCATCAAGAATTGCATTTTATCCCCTTAAATTGGTTTTTGCCCGTATGGAAAAATATTGGTACACATATTGTAGTTATTTTAATATAAGCGTTAAGTATGAGGACATTAACATAAGCTACCGGATTGTTAAAGGCAGTACTTATCGCGGAAAATATAACGGTATTAAAAAATCGGTTTCTTCAAACCGATTTTTTATTTTATACACCTGAAGGTAAGGTTAATCCGAGGCCCGAGAGGTTTTCTGGACTTCGCTATTTGATGCTGCCAATGGTGTTGGGTTGCACCCTGCATTAGCAGAAGACTGCCGTGACCCAATAATAACTTGAATTTGATTTCCTTTCTTTTCTTGTGTTTCAGATGGAACGTCCGGGATTGTCCTAGCGAAAGGGAGGCAATAACAGGATTCCTGCCCAATGCTTTTTCATCATCGGAATGCCAGCCGTTACTATCCATGCCATCGCGGTATAAATTCAAAAGGCAACTCGAGAATTCAACATCAACCAATGGTTCAATGAGTTGTTTAAGATGTAACAGTTTTTCATTGAAGGGAATGGGTTGCATGGTAATATTGGAGTAGGTATATGGCTTTTCATTGTTTCCATACAGTGCTGTTAACCTGGGTTGAGGGTAGGTCTTTCCGAAAACTCGAATATGATCCTGCTTCCATTCAATATGATCCATAAAATGAGTGAATGATTCATCGGCCATTTTTTGCGCTAGAAAACCTGGAAAGTAATCTATGTCGCTATCCGGCAGATTAAGCTTTGTTTGCTGAGGAGTTAATCCTCGGATCATTTCAGTATCTTTTTAAGTTCATTGCGGTATTCCGAAGGATTTTTTCCTGTAAAAGCTTTAAAAGACTTATTAAAATGTGAAAAATTATTGAAACCGCTTTCCAGACAAACCTCTGAAATACTCATCGGGTGTTCGGCCAGAAGTTTGGATGAGTGCACCAACCTGTATTCGTTGACAAATTGAACAAAGGTCTTGTTCGTTATCTTTTTAAAATACCGGCAGAACGACGGTACGGTCATGCTTACCATGTCGGCAATTTCCTTTAAAGTTATTTCCTCTTTGAAATTGTTCTTGACATGATTGAAGACAACATTTATACGGTCGTTGTCCTTAATTTCAGTTTCCAGGGCAAATCCTTCGGCATTTAACACCTTAAACTCTTTTGAATTCCCCAATTCATTCAGAATATTCAAAATAGATAAGAGCCTTTGAAAATCAGTTTGATATTCCAGAACCTCCAGCTTCTCGCCAATTGTTCGTTTGGCATTGCCATAAAATGCAACACCACCCTTTGCGACTTCGAACAAGTCCTGGATCTGACTCATTTCCGGAATATCGAAAAAATCGTTGCCCAAAAAGTCACTTTTCATTTGAACAACTGTCTCTGCTTTATTTCCCGTGAATTTATCGGTAAATCCACAGTGTGGAAGATTGCTGCCAATAAGTATAAGATCTCCGTTTGAGTAATAGGAAAGATGACTTCCTATTTGACGTTTTCCTGCACCTCCGTTTACATACACCAATTCGATTTCAGGATGAAAATGCCATTTCGCGTCATTATTCAACCTCTTCGAGTCGAATTTGTTATAGGTATAGGAGTTCCCAAAATCGGGCGCAATTGATTCGAAAGCGGGTTTTTGTTTTATCATAGCTCATTTTAGATTGACAGGATAAAGATATCCCAGTTTTCAATGGCTGTCTTCAGCAAAATTACCCAAAATATGTGCTAAATTAACATTAAGATAATGTTAAGTCTAAAAGTATGATAAAATAGCATATAAATTGGAAAATACAGTAGTTGTCAAGGGCCCGATTCGCAAGTATGTTTGTCCTGTATTTTATTCATTAATTCTAAAAACGTAATCTTATGAAAACAATTTTGAAATTCACAACAGCAACAGCCTTTATGTTTGCCACAGTGGCAGGGATGGCTACAGAGACAAATCGGATCAATGCGTTTCCTTATTCGGATACGGAACTTGAAATCTTGGAAACCGCAGATAAAGGGAAGCCGATTTTCAGGAGAAAAGGAGATAAGGTATTTCTCAATATGCTCAATCTGCAAAGCAAAAAGGTGATGGTAAAGGTTTACGACAGTAATGGAAGGTTATTGTTTAAAGAAACTTTTAATGATGACCTCACTATTGAGAAAGTCTTCAATTTTGAAAAAGCATTTGAAGATCGGTACACAGTTATTGTTAAAGATAGCGATAACACCTATTCTGAAAATATCTTTATTGATTAGAAGTCGAATTTTTAAACGACATAGTAATTGGTAACTGAAAAACATAAATGATGAGAACTTTTAACAGTCAAACACCAGTAACGTCAAGAAGGACTTCATTCTTTTCTGACACCAAAAACAGTAGGAGGTTTCATTGGACAGAAACTAGAAAATACACTAACAAGTAATTTAACTAAGGTAAATTTTATGAAAGGGGTCTTTAAAGGCCCCTTTTTTATTCCATGAACTTTTTTAATCCTGCTCTTTTATTGGCAGGTAAGGCATTATTGTCAATAGCCATTTGCAGCAATTGTTGATCTTTTACGGGGCTGAATATTAAACTAAAAAAATCTCTCACCGTCAAGGCATTTGATGAAGCTTCAACCAGTTTTAGATTATCGCCAGGACTTACTGCACCTTCCCGGAGGACCCGAACATAGGTGCCGGGTTGTGCATGACTGATGAACTGCAGTAGAATTTTTTGTGAACCAAAACGAATCCCCAGTTTGTAACAGGGTTCCCTGGGCTGACTCACCTGCACTAGTGCCGAACCAATTTCATAAATATTCCCTATATAAATCGAATCCTCATCCAGGCCATCCACAGTCAGGTTTTCACCAAACATACCCCAATTCCATTCCAGTTCCGGATAAAGGGCTTTCCAATAGGTGTATTGGTCCGAAGAAAGCAGATAACATGCCTTATCCACTCCACCGTGTACCCTTCTGTCTGCGATCACGTCTTTAGCGACCGTTTCCACACCCAAATAAATTGGGCCTTCAACAGGTGTTTTAAAGATCCCGGTGGATATTTCCTTTCCTCTCCACATCACTTTTTTTGGTATTGCTAAATTGGTCGATCGTATCTTCATATTGTAAAAATAAAAAACCAACGCTTTTATTGCGTTGGTTTCAAAGATGTAATTGCTAATGACTTACGACTCAGCGCTTAATTTTTTGGTCATATTAAAACCAACAAACAGACCAATACCGGCCATTAGAAAAATGGTACCAGGATAGGCGACTTCTTCATACATTCCCATCGAATGAACCATAAAGGAAGCAATAAATACCGCTAATCCGATACTGATAAGCAGAACGGATAAATTTAGCAGGAATACCTTCCAGAAAGAAATTGAACTACCAGAACGACCCTTAATAAAAATACTGGCTTCTGCTCCTTTATCAATTAGTGCAAGCCTTTCCTTGTTTCTGGTGGAAAAAAAGAGGTAGAAAATTCCAAATACAACTACAAAAAGTGATATAAAAACTACTCCAACCATAATACTGTTTTTTTTTGATTAATTTATTTTGTTATAATGTATGACGACTAATTCTGGAAAGAGGTTACAGAATTTTGCTATTTTTTTGTAACCTTTAAGCAGGAATCGACGTCTAATCTGGTAATGAGCCGTTTAACCGACCTGGAAATCTTAATAAAGATCAAAACTGGGGATATTTTATCGTTTTCCCTGTTGGTTGATCGGTACAAGTATTTGGTTTATACGGCTGCATTTCGCATGCTGAAAGTCAAAGAAGATGCTGAGGAAGTATCTCAGGATGTTTTTTTAAGTGCATTTAAGGCGCTGGATACATTTAGGGGAGACAGCAAATTTTCCACCTGGTTGTATCGGATCACATATCGCAAATGCCTTGACTATTTGAAGAAAAATCAGCGATGGATCGATAACAAAGGCTCGGACATCTCTGAATACCACGATATAGGCGAACTGGACAAAAGGATGGAAGACCTGGAACAGCAAGAACGAAAATTACAGGTGAGGAAGGCCATTGGTGAATTGCCCGGAGATGACGGATTACTGATAACCTTGTTTTACCTGGAAGAGCTTACTTTAAAGGAAATAGCAGAGATAACCGGCTATTCTCCGAATTCTTTAAAGGTAAAATTGTTCCGAAGCAGAAAACGGCTCTTATCCCTGTTAAAGAAGGAAATGGAACCAGAAATAATTCAAAAATATGGAGGCTAACCCAGACAAAAAATTGGATGATTTTCTAAAAAAAACGATCAAATCAGCAGGTTTTGAGGAACCTTCTGTGGATTTTACAGCATCTGTAATGGATCAGATCCAACAAAAGGAAGGATCGAAATTCGCAACTTCATACAAACCACTGATCTCAAAAAATGCCTGGATTTCTCTTGGCTTAATCCTAATGGCAGTATTTGCATTTTTGCTTTCGGGAGAGTGGGAATCTGACTTTTCGAATATCACCCTTCCTTTTATGGAGAGATTGTCAGATCTCAGCTTACCAGACTTATCTGGCAAGTTCAACTTAAACAGTATAGACAACATCAATATTCACCCAAATGTGATTTACGCGGTACTGATGTTGTCTGTTTTCCTATATGCGCAGATTATATATCTCAAGAGAAATATCGAATAATCTGCCGTATTTCGCAACTGTCTTTTACTTGATCATCTGATAGCTCCGACTGATAAAATTGGTCAGTTCTTCACCCTTGAGTAAGCCTTTTGAAAGTCTGGCCAGATCAAGCGACTGATTAATAAGTCGTTCGCGTTTCTTTGATGTCTTCGTATTTAATATCTCGTTCACCAGCTCGTGGTTCGTATTTACCACCAGGTTGTACATTTCCGGCATATTCCCCATTCCGAACATACCACCACCACCACCGGTGCGCTGCATATCCTTCATACGCCTCATAAATTCCGGCTCTGTGATGATAAAAGGGGAAGCGCTGCTGTCCATCGGTTCCATCTGAACAGTATATCCCTTGTCCCCTATAACTTCTTCAATATTTCCCTTAAGTTTTTCCTTTTCTTCATCTGAAAGTTTGCTGATCTGTGTGTCCTCCTTTTTAATTAGATTGTCAAGGTGGTCAGCATCGACCCGGGCAAATGAGATGTTCTCCTTAGAAGTCTCGAGTTTTTGCATCAGATGTGTGACAATGGGTGAATCCATGAGTAACACTTCGTATCCTTTGGCTTTTGCCGCCTCAATATATGAGTGTTGAGCTTCCATATCTGAGGCGTATAAGACAACCAGTTTGTCATCCTTGTCTGTCTGAAGATTTTTAATATTCTCTTTTAACTCTTCAAAAGTGTAATAGGTGCCTGCTACGGTAGGATAGAGTGCAAATTTTTCTGCTTTTTCAAAGAATTTATCTTCGGAAAGCATCCCGTATTCGATTACGAGCTTGATATCGTTCCACTTGGCCTCAAAATCTTCCCTGTTGTTTTTAAAGAGAGAGTTGAGCTTATCGGCCACCTTGCGGGTAATATATGCAGCAATTTTTTTAACAGCTGCATCTGCCTGTAAGTAGGAACGTGAAACATTCAAAGGTATATCAGGTGAATCGATCACTCCTCGCAACATTGTAAGGAATTCCGGAACAATGTTTTCTACATTATCTGTAATAAATACATGGTTTTGATAAAGCTGGATTCGGTCTTTCTGAATATTGAGATCGTTTGTCAGCTTGGGGAAATACAGAATTCCTGTCAGGTTAAAAGGATAATCAACATTGAGGTGGATATTGAACAAAGGCTCCTCGAACTGCATAGGATAGAGTTCCCTGTAGAAGGCACTATAATCTTCATCTTTCAGATCTGCAGGTTTCTTGGTCCAGGCAGGTGTGGGATTGTTGATGATGTCGTCCACTTCCTGTGTAGGAGCTGGTTCATCTTCTTTAGACCCTTCCGGTTTTGGCAGTGTTTCCTCCCGCGTGCCAAATTTAATAGGGATGGGCATAAATTTGTTGTACTTCCTCAAGAGTTCTCGAATTCTGCTCTCTTCCAGGAATTCGGTAGAATCATCTGCTATATGAAGGATAATTTCTGTCCCATGTACATCTCGCTTGGACTTTTTAAGATTGAATTTCGGGCTGCCATCGCAAGTCCAATGAACAGCGGCATCGTCCTTGTAACTCTTACTGATGATCTCAACCTTGTCGGCCACCATAAACGAAGAATAGAATCCTAAACCAAAATGACCTATAATACCCGAATCTTTATCGGCATCTTTGTATTTTTCAAGAAACTCTTCTGCCCCGGAAAAGGCTATTTCGTTTATGTATTTTTTTATTTCTTCTTCGGTCATTCCAACCCCCTGGTCCAGTATATGAAGCTTTTTGCCTTCTTTGTCTACTTTGACCTCAATGATGGGTTCACCGTATTCCACCTTGGCTTCGCCAATGGAGGCCAGATGTTTAAGTTTTAAGGTAGCGTCTGTGGCGTTCGATATCAATTCCCTTAAAAAGATCTCGTGATCGCTATATAGGAACTTTTTAATAAGAGGAAATATATTCTCTACCGAAACATTGATTTTACCTGTAGCCATATTTTTACGATTTATATTACCCTCTAGACCAGACAAAAAAAATACCAGAATCTAATTTAATGACAAACTGACACTTCACGATAACTTTCGAACTGAAGGTTGAAAAATTTAGCATATAATTTTGTTTAATGACTAACTATATTAATTAAACATTTATTATATTTGATATATGGTTACAATATCTAAAATTGCTATGAAAAAGCTTTTCTAAAATTTGTAATCAGTTTGTTTATTAATTGGTTAGGTTGTTTGAAAACGTGCTTTCATTAGAGAGCACGTTTTTTATTTTGATCAAAACTCGTAGAAAATTTGTGCATTTAAAAATAAAAAAAATTAAACAATAAAAATTTACTTACCACTGAATTTGAGCTGGGCAAAATCAACTGTTCTGCTAGGCTAATAGGACATAAAGACTGTTCTCCGGAAATCGCAAGAAAGAAACCAGCTTGAATAATTGTTACTGGAGACTCATTTTTCTCAATACTTTACTAAAGAATGTATAGTTAAATAACAGTCCGTTGGTGCTCAAACTAAAAGTCAGATTGAGACAATTCTGGAAATACATTAATCCAGCGCTTTGCTGAGCTTAAAGGAGTTTTTTTAGCTATCTTAGACTTTAATTAGGATGTTAAGTGGGACGCTCAATTTCTTTTAATCTAAACTATGTACAATTCTAAAATTACAGGGCTTGGATATTTTGTGCCGGATAATGTTGTTACGAACGACGATCTTTCCAAGTTGATGGATACCGATGATGAATGGATACAGGAAAGGACGGGTATTAAAGAACGCCGTCATGTTCTAAAAGGAGAAGATACTACGGCTTCGATGGGCGTTAAAGCGGCCCGGGTGGCGATAGAAAGAGCCGGTATAGATAAAAACGATATTGACTTTATTGTCTTTGCTACGCTAAGCCCTGATTACTATTTTCCAGGTCCCGGGGTGCTGGTACAAAGAGACTTAGGCATAAAAACCGTAGGTGCCATAGATGTGAGAAATCAGTGTTCTGGTTTTGTTTACGGTATCTCGCTTGCAGACCAGTACGTCAAAAGCGGTATGTATAAAAATGTGCTGGTAATTGGTTCTGAGGTGCACTCTACCGGTCTTGATATGACAACCAGGGGCAGGGGTGTCTCAGTAATTTTTGGTGACGGCGCAGGTGCGGCAATATTGAGCAGGGAGGAAGATCCTGCCAAAGGGATACTGTCTACTCACCTTCATTCAGAGGGTGAACACGCTGAAGAACTATCCCTTATTGCCCCGGGAATGGGCAAAAGATGGGTGCTCGATATAATAAAGGAAAACGATCCTGAAGACACATCTTATTACCCATATATGAATGGCCAGTTTGTATTCAAAAATGCAGTTGTCCGGTTCAGTGAGGTGATAATGGAAGGTCTTAAGGCGAATAATTTAGAGTCGACTGATATTGATCTTCTTATTCCGCATCAGGCAAATTTGCGTATTGCTCAGTTTATTCAGAGAAAATTCCGATTGAGTGATGACCAGGTCTATAACAACATTATGAAATACGGCAATACTACGGCTGCTTCCATACCCATTGCATTGACAGAAGCATGGGAAATGGGAAAAGTTAAAGAAGGAAACCTCGTAGTACTTGCTGCTTTTGGCAGTGGATTTACCTGGGGTAGCTGTATCATCCGCTGGTGATTGAATAGAGAACGGAACACAATGGGACGCCAAATTGAGGCTCTAACAGAAGCACAGACAGAATTTATTCGTGAACAAAAAGTATTTTTTGTATCGACCGCCATGTCCGGGGGTAGAATCAATCTGTCCCCTAAAGGGATGGACACTTTCCGTGTACTTGGATCAAACCAAATTCTTTGGTTGAATCTTACCGGCAGTGGTAATGAAACGGCCACTCATTTGCAATTCTCAGACCGTATGACCATCATGTTTTGTGCATTTGATGGGAAACCATTAATACTAAGGTTATATGGTAAGGCCAAGGCCTATCACGAACGAGATGAATTTTGGCAGGAAAATATTCATCTTTTTCCAGCCATCACTGGTAGCCGACAGCTTATAAATATGCAGATAGAATTGGTACAGACTTCCTGTGGTACGGCTGTCCCTTTGATGGAATTCAAGGATGAACGAAAACTCCTCAGAATCTGGGCAGAAAAGAAAGGCAGCGCAGGGCTGGAGAAATATCACCGGGAAAAAAATGCCGTCAGTCTTGACGGTCACCCAACAGGAATCACTCAGAAACCACGATAAAAAACCCTGATCTCCCAATTTAAGACCAAAAGACACCGGCATTGGGAGCAGGGTTTAAATTGATATGGGATAAAGAGTTAACCAACCAATTCTCTTTAACAACCCATACCAAGGCATTAACTACAAAATTCCACCACCATCGCTCTTGGTATTAGAATCCCGGCGCTTGCGTTTAAGTGCTTTATTCTTGCCACTGCCGAACCTGTAAGCCAGACCTACGAAAACATTCTGACTTTCCCAGAAGAACTTCCCGTTTTGAGGGTATGGATTACTGCCTTCAAAAGAGAAGCGCATGGTATTAAAAACGTCGTTGTAGTTGGCACTTAAGGTAGCCTTGCCGTTGAGAAAATTGTAACGGGCTCCCAGGTTTATAAAATACATTGGGTCCACGTCGACCTGAATGGTTCTGTTCTCACCCCTGTAAAATCCAAAAAGCTGAAAAGTCAATTTTTTATTGACGATAAAACTATTATTCATTCTAAAATTCCAGGCCGTATTTTCGACCTCGATTTCTTCTGCTACAATATCATCTGGGGTTGCGGTTGCCGTATCTTCCAGCAGCTGTTCTGTGACACCTCTTTGGGTCTGAGAATATAAATCGAAGCTGGCGTTGAAATTCCACCATTTCGTCGGTTTGTAGTTGCTGGATACTTCGACTCCGTAAGCGGAGGTATCATCAAAGTTATCATAGGTGAGGATTACTTTGTTCAGATCTGTCCGATCTATGAGTAAAGCCCGGTTAATTTCATCTTTTACCGATCTGTAGAAAATACCGGCAGTTAGACTTCCATTTTTAAATCTCCTTGTATAGTTGGTTTCATAGGACATTGTGAACTGTGGCATAAGGCTGGGATTCCCGAAGGAAGAGATCAATGGGGTAGACCATTCCCGAATTGGATTCACTTGCCCAAGCCCTGGTCTGTCTACCCTGCGACTCATACTGATTTGAAATTGGTTCTTCTCAGCTGGTGTGAAAGTCACAAAGGCCGATGGGTAGAATTCGGTGTATTTATCGGTAAAGGCCCTCAGCTGGTTCGTGTCGGCTTTAACCTCTACATCTTCTACTCTTACACCAAGCTGGTAAGACCACTTATCGTAGTTCTGCCCAAATGTCACATAGGCAGAATAAATGTCCATATCATAAAGGAATACCGTGCTGGGGGTAGGTATGAGATTTCCATTCGAATTAAAGGAAAGTCCTGTTGATTCGTAATCAATATTGGTTTCAAATACCCTCGATTCCAGACCTGCTTCCAGTTTGGATATCGAATCCAGTGGATTGACATAATCGAGATTGATAAAGGTCTGATCTCTTTCCGTGTTGACAAAATCCATATAATCGGGAAAAACACTTGCCCCTGTATTCCTGAAATCCGATACTTCATCGTCTTCATAGCGGTTATGATCAACCTCCAATTCGATATTGTGTCCCTCCTTTGTGAATTCCCATTTATAATCAAAATTGTACTGTTGACTGTGGTTTTTATTGTCCGGCCTGAAGAATTGCGTTTGATTCCTGGACGGGTCATTGGCATAGGTAACTACCGTCCGCCCATCGGCTTTCCCGTCAAAATAATTCTGGTTCGTAAATACGGACAAGGTGTGTTTTTCACTGATAAAGAAATCGAAACCGACTTTAAAGAGATTGGATTTGTTATTATTGAGAAAATCGAATTCCTGGCGGGAATTATCGTCAGGCCTGTTTATAAAACCACTGTTCACATACTTCCCTATATTATTCCCGTAATTACCATAGAGATTCAATTTACCTTTTCTGTAATTCAGATCGATGGAGCTGTTAAATTTAGCCTCTTTACCTACTGTCAAACCTGTATTTAAATTTCCATTAAAACCAATATTGGCATTTTTGTGCAATATTATATTGATAATCCCGCTCATTCCTTCAGGATTGTATTTTGCAGAGGGATTGGTGATCAATTCTATCTGTTTTATTGATGTGGAAGGGATTTGCCGAAGCAGTTGCTCTACCGGCACATTAGACAATTTACCATCGATCATGACCCTAACATTGGAATTTCCTCTGAGTGTAAGTTCACCCGTCTGTTGATTAATATTTACAGAGGGTATGTTATTCATAATGTCGGATGCGGTGGCGCCCGTTGTAGTGAGATCTTTGCCTACGTTTACAACTTTTCGATCTATCCGCTGTTCAATGGTGGTTCGTTCTGCTACGACTTCAACACCACTGAGTTCTTCCGCTTCCTCCTCCAAATAAATGATTCCCAACTCCAGTTTGCGATTTTGCTTGGAGATCGTTAATTCTCGTGAATGTGTTTTAAAACCAATGAACTGCACCTCGAAGATAAAGTTTCCTTCAGGTAATTTTTTTAACTCAAAGCTACCGTCGTCCTTGGTGATTCCGCCGGTAATCGTACTTCCATCATCAGCTGATATTAGCACAATAGCGGCATAGGCTACCGGATTTCCTGAACTGCTTTCGATAACCTGGCCGTTAATCGTGCCAATCCGAAGATCAGTTTCCGGGTCCGGATACCCCCAGGCGTAACTGAACCAAAGCAAGGCCAGCGCCCAAACGGCTTTTTTCATGATTGCTGTTTTTTGATTGATCGATGTTACTTACTTGACGAGTTTAAAAGAAAGATGTTACCTATCTGTAAATTCTTTTAACATATTTTTAACATATGAATTTAGTAAGAAACAATGCGCGCAATGGGCTGTTTATCTCGTGTTAGGCAGGAAAAAAAATAAAAGAATCTTAGAGCAAAATCATTCTTGAGGAGATAGTCAAAACCCCGACATCCCGATGAGTATCGGGAGCGGGGTTTCTTTCATTGATAAACTATACTAAACACTAACCATTAACTATAAAAAAATATAGAAATATCAATGACAAAAATGAGCTATTATATGTCCAATAGACGAATTTATTCTAAATTAGTTACGCTTCTTAACAGAAAATTACAGTAATTAACAGACTTTAACACCGACTTTAAAATTATGAAAAAAACCCTTGTTTTTGGTGCCTCTTTAAAAGAGAACAGATTTAGCTACCAGGCAGCTACAAGATTAAGGGAAAATGGCATGGAAACACTTGGTTTCGGCCTCGTGGCTGGTGATATCCAAGGGATCCGAATTACTACTCAAATGCCTACTGAGAATGATTTTCACACGATTACGATTTACATGAACCCCGGCAGGCAAAAGATGTATTACGAATCAATAATAGATTTAAGGCCTCAACGCGTGATCTTCAACCCTGGCACCGAAAATCCAGAATTTTACAACCTTCTGGTAGAAGATTCAATCTTTTTTGAAGAAGCATGTACCTTAACCCTTTTGGCTATTGGTCAGTACTGATTTTCTTTCTAATTAAAAACAATCCTATAAAGGTAAGAAGTCCGTTTATCGGAAGAAGTTCATAACCGATGGCGTACCCTCCCAAAAACTCAGCTGGAAGATTGGCCATCCCAAAAACGATCAGCAGTACGGCCAGCACAATAACCCATACATAGGTGTCCCTGATCTCGAACCTTGTAAAAATTCCAAATGAGAATAGCCCCAGTAGTGGGCCATAAGTATAGGTGGCTACAGTTAGCAGACCGTCAATTACATTTCTATCCAGCACATACTTAAATACAATTACAACCACAACCAGCAGGGCGCTCATCCCGATATGTGTTTGCTTGCGAATCTTTTTGCGCTTCTCTTCCGGTTTTTTTTCAATTTCCAGGAAATCTACACAGAAAGAAGTGGTCAGGGAGGTAAGGGCACTGTCAGCGCTGCTGTAGGCAGCTGCGATAAGCCCCAGGATGAACGTTACAGCCACGGTCATCCCCAAACCGCTGTTCAGGGCTATTTCGGGAAATAAAAGGTCTGCTTTAGGACTGCCGTCCATCAGTGGTACTTCAATATTCATGGAGCTGGCATAGATGAATAAAAGTGCGCCTAACAAAAGAAAAACAAAATTTACCGCGATCAATACAATACTGAAACTGATCATAT
The DNA here is from genome assembly GCA_051011235.1 of Flavobacteriaceae bacterium. Lineage (GTDB taxonomy): Bacteria > Bacteroidota > Bacteroidia > Flavobacteriales > Flavobacteriaceae > JAHEJJ01. Next base: position 8,871 of record JBPCUI010000289.1, on the reverse strand, counting down.
TCTTTTGTGCATCCTTGAGATTTTTACAGGTCAGGTTTTTTTGCATCATATCCTGATCCAGACCTGTCATACAGATCGTAATAAACATCCCTCCCAGGAATGATTTCACAAAATGATTCTTTTCAAAAAAGTCTTCGGTAAAAAATATCTTATTATAAGTTTTCAACTCATCCGACCTCATGAATTCAAAAAAACTCCATTCGAGTTTCTCATTGATAAAATAGATGCACAGTCCCACGGACAACAACATAAATAATGTCTGCAAGGTGTCTGTCCATACAATTGTTTTGATCCCACCCCTGAAAGTATAAATCCAAATGAGTAAAATAGAGAGAATAACAGTGAGTTCGAAAGGAACACCCCAGGCATCAAATACAAACTGCTGTAAAACGATGGCAACTAAAAATAGACGAAAGGAAGCACCCAGTACCCGTGAAACAAAGAACGACAGGGCCCCGACTTTATAACTTATCCGACCAAATCGTTTTTGAAGGTATTCGTAAATAGAAGTTACGTTCAACCGGTAATAAATGGGCAGCAGGATAAAAGCGATTACAAAATAACCGACCAGATAGCCAAAGACCACCTGCATATAACTGAATTGTGAGGACTCTACCCACCCGGGAACGGATATAAATGTCACACCCGATAAAGAAGCACCAATCATTCCAAAAGCCACCAAATACCAGGGCGATTGCTTACCGGCTCTAAAGAAATCTGTATTGGAATCGTTCCTGCCTGTAAAGTAAGAGATGATCAGTAACACAAGGAAATAACCACCGATAAGCAGCAGGATATGGGAGGGCCTCATATAAATAAAAATTCAAATGCAAAGTACAAAAACTTAAAACATTATGTAATTTTGCCTTTATGGAATTTTCGTCCAAACTGCTTGAAAATGCGGTCTATGAGATGTCTCAGCTTCCCGGAATAGGCAGGCGAACGGCACTTAGGCTTGTATTGCATATGCTCAAACAACCAGAGGAGCGAACGTATAAACTGGCCGATACGCTTCGTCTGCTGAGGGACCAGATTCAATTCTGTTCCAATTGCCACAATATCTCCGATGTTGAACTTTGTGAAATCTGCTCGAATCCGAAGCGCGATGAGAACTTGGTTTGTGTGGTTGAAGATATCAGGGATGTGCTGGCCATTGAAAACACCGGTCAGTTCCTGGGGCATTATCATGTGCTCGGGGGTAAGATCTCACCCATCGAAGGAGTTGGTCCTCAGGACCTTAATATCGAATCCCTTGTAGCCAAAGCTAAGGAGGGAATAATTAAAGAACTGATATTTGCTTTAAGCTCAACCATGGAAGGAGATACCACAAACTTTTATATCTACAGACAACTACAAGGTGTGGAGATTAATACTTCCACAATTGCCCGGGGAATAGCTGTAGGGGATGAACTGGAATACGCCGATGAAGTTACATTGGGCAGAAGTATCATTAACCGGATCCCATATGAGAATTCCTTAAAACCTTCATGAGCGGAGAAGACCGAATATTATTTAATATAAAGGACGTTTTTTTAGTATTTTTGCAAAATAATAACCCAGTTAAGTACTTTAACTAACAATATGGCAAAATTTGAATTGAAATTACCCCAGATGGGGGAAAGCATCGCCGAAGCTACTCTTACAACTTGGTTGAAAGAAGTAGGCGATGCAATCGAGACGGATGAAGCGGTATTTGAAATTGCCACTGATAAGGTAGATTCTGAAGTTCCAAGTGAAGTCGAGGGCGTTTTGACTGAAAAGCGCTTTAATGTGGATGATATTATAAAAGTTGGTGAAACGGTAGCTGTAATTGAAACAGCAAGTTCTGAAAATGGCGAGATGCAATCCGATACTGACGATTTCAAAGAGGAAATTGAAGAAGAGGATTATGTCGCAGAAGTGGAGGAAACAGTTGTTGTGGCAAAAGAGACTGCTGAAGCGCCCAAAGCGGATTATGGCAGTTCCGAACGGTTTTATTCACCGCTCGTAAAAAATATAGCCAAGCAGGAAGGGCTGACTATGGATGAATTGGAAAGTATTGTTGGCAGTGGTAAAGAGGGCCGGGTTACTAAAAATGATATCCTTGCTTATTTGCAAGAAGGAAAAAGTCCTAAACCCAAAAAGGTAGCAGAGGAGATTACTGAAAAACCCAAAGATTTAGTCGATACCGGTAGTTCAATAAAAGATCAGCCACACGAAATATCGAGAGTTCAGGCCAATGGTGAGGATGAAATTATTCCGCTGAGTCGCATGGGTAAGCTCATCGCGCAACACATGGCGGATAGCGTGTCGACTTCTGCTCACGTCCAAAGTTTTATTGAAGTAGATGTTACCAATGTTGTCAACTGGAGAAATAGTGTAAAAGCACAATTCCAGGAACAGGAAGGGGAGAAACTGACATTTACTCCGATCTTTATGGAAGCGGTGGCCAAAGCTTTGAAGAAATTTCCAATGATCAATATATCTGTCCAGGGCGATACTATCATAAGGAAGAAAAATATAAATATTGGTATGGCAGCAGCCCTGCCCGATGGTAACCTGATTGTTCCTGTTATAAAGAATGCAGACCAATTGAACCTGGTAGGTATGGCTAAGGTAGTCAACGACCTGGCAAATCGATCTCGAAATAACGCCCTTAAACCGGAAGAAGTTCAGGATGGCACCTATACGGTGACAAATGTTGGCAATTTTGGTAGCGTTTTTGGCACACCTATTATAAATCAACCACAGGTAGGGATTCTGGCCTTGGGAGCGATAAGAAAAATACCGGCAGTAATTGAAACCAGTGAGGGTGATTTTATCGGGATCAGACACAAAATGTTTCTTTCCCACAGCTATGATCACCGCGTAGTTAATGGTGCCCTTGGCGGGATGTTTGTGAAAACTGTGGCAGATTACCTTGAGTCCTGGGATCCGGATAGGGAAATCTGAAAGTTCAGGACTCCTGCCCCGATGTTTTCATGTTTGCCTTATTTATCAAAAAAGAATTGCTCAGATTATGGAATTGAACCTCAATAAACCTATTTGCTTCTTTGATCTCGAAACCACAGGTACGAATGTCGCAAAGGACCGAATCGTCGAGATATCTATTCTCAAGATATTCCCCAATGGGAATAAATCGGGAAAGACATGGCTGGTAAATCCGGGAATACCCATCCCCGCAGTAGCAACAGCCATTCACGGTATTTCAGACGAGAAAGTGGCCGAGGAACCTAGTTTCAAAATGATTTCGAAAGAGGTTTATCAAATGATCAGAGACAGCGATCTTGGAGGGTATAACTCGGATAGGTTCGACATACCCTTACTGGCCGAAGAAATGCTTCGGGCTGAGGTTGATTTTGAAATGAAGAATATGGTTTCTGTCGATGTTCAGACCATCTTTCATAAAATGGAAAAGCGGACACTTGAGGCGGCCTATAAGTTTTATTGCAATAAGGAATTGAAAGAGGCACACAGTGCTGAGGCCGATACAATTGCTACCTATGAGGTATTACTCTCTCAGTTAGATCGATATCCTGAACTTGAGAACAATGTAAAAATGCTGGCAGAATTTTCGAACCGGAAAAATTCATTGGATTTTGCAGGATTTATTGGCAAAGGAGACGATGGAGAACCCATTTTTACTTTTGGAAAGCACAATGGAAAAAAAGTTGAAGACATCCTCGAAACTGAACCGGGATATTTCGGATGGATCCTCAATGCAGACTTTCCTCTGTATACAAAGAAAGTGCTCACTCAAATCAAACTGAGCAAGCTTAACAATAAGCTTGGCTAATAGCTGTGATTTCATATGAAATTAATCTGCATCGGGCGGAATTATGCCGAACATATTGAAGAATTGCAGAACGAAAGGCCCGATGAACCGGTTGTTTTTATAAAGCCCGATTCCGCTGTTTTACCTAAAGAGCAGCCTTTTTTTATCCCTGAATTCTCAACAGAAGTTCATTACGAAGTGGAAGTGCTGGTAAAAATCAAGAAGGTTGGAAAACATATAGCAAAGAAATTTGCACATAATTATTACGACGAAATTGGTTTGGGGATCGACTTCACCGCCAGGGACCTGCAAGATAAATTAAAAGCAAAAGGTTTGCCCTGGGAAAAAGCCAAAGGCTTTGACGGTGCAGCGGTAATTGGCAAATGGATCCCAAAAGGACATTTTAAAAATGTGAATAATATTAATTTTGCTTTATTTAAGAACGGTGATCCCGTGCAACAAGCGAATACTTCGTTGATGCTGTGGAAAATAGATGAAATTATTTCTTTCGTTTCAAAATATTTTACGCTTAAAAAAGGCGATGTGATCTTTACCGGAACACCGGCAGGTGTTGGTAAAATTAGCGCAAATGATTACCTTTCGGGAACCCTGGAGAATGAAGAGTTATTATCCGTAAAAATTAAGTGAATGATTTACAATCTGGATAAAATAAATGAAATGGCAGCTGGCGATGAGGATTTCGTCCAGTCGGTGATCTCGGTCTTTTTGGAGGAAGTACCAATAGATTTGGAAGCGCTGGAGGTAGCAATTGATAAAAAGGATTTTGATAGCGTCTATCAGTTGGCACATAAAATAAAACCTAATGTAGATTTGTTGGGGATGGAACAGACCAGAGCTACCGCCCTTGAAATTGAGACCTTAGGTAAGAGTTCTGAAAATTCCGATGAGATTGAATCTAAATTTCCCTTGCTGAAAAAAGACGTCCTTCAGGTTATTTCAGAGCTTAGAAAAGACTTCGATATCTGATGTTTGCCGAGATCATCACCATTGGCGATGAGATACTTATTGGTCAGATCATCGACACCAATTCTGCGTTTATTGCCGCCGAACTTAACAAAATTGGAATTTCGGTATTTCAGATTACAAGTGTTCAGGACGACCGCAGTCATATTCTAAAGGCATTCGAAGAGGCGGAAGAGAGGGCAGAAGTTATCATTACTACAGGAGGCTTGGGTCCTACCAAAGATGATATTACCAAAAAGACACTATGTGAATATCTCGGTGATAATCTTGTTACCAATACATCGGTTCTGGCCCATGTAGAGAAGTTATTTGAGAAATTTATTTCCACCCCAATATCCGAGGTCAACCGAAGACAGGCATTGGTGCCTTCCCAGGCACAGGTCCTTCACAATTTATACGGAACAGCCCCGGGAATGTGGATGCAGGGCAAAAAGGCAGTATTCATCTCTTTACCGGGTGTTCCCTTTGAAATGAAACAACTGATCACCAACGAAGTGGTTCCTAAATTGGCCAGCACATTCGAACGGCCTTTTATTCACCATAAAACCCTAGTTACCTACGGCTTAGGTGAGAGTGCGATAGCCGAACAAATTTCGGAAGTAGAAGAAAGTCTGCCACAGTTCGTAAAACTGGCTTATTTACCTAATCTGGGTAAAGTTAGACTCCGATTAACCGCAAAAGGGCCGAATCAGAAAAGGATTATCAGTGAAGTTGATAAGGCAGTGAGACAAATTTACCAGCTTATCGGAGATATTATTTACGGGGAAGAGGAGGAAGGAGCTATAGAAGTTAACATTGCAAAACTATTTACTAAAAAGAAATATACGCTGGCCACGGCAGAGAGTTTTACAGGCGGCCGGATCGCAGAACAAATCACTTCTGTACCCGGAGCTTCAACCTTTTTTAAGGGTAGCGTAGTAAGTTATGCTACCTCGGTAAAAATTGGGGTTCTCCAGGTGCCTGAAAAACTCGTTGAAAAATTTTCTGTGGTAAGCTCGGAAGTAGCCAAATCCATGGCCGAAAATGTCAGGCGAATAACCGGCGCTGACTTTGCAGTTGCGACCACGGGGAATGCCGGTCCAACTAAAGGAGATTCAGACGAGGAAATAGGTACTGTATTTATTGCGCTCGCAACCCCGGATCGCGTTTTTGCAGAACGGTTCACTATGGGCAACCACCGAACCAGAATCGTCCAGAAGTCGGTTCACAGGGCCTTCCAGATGCTTCAAAAAGAAATACTAAAATTCTAGCAAAGATTTTTGCCATCACGCAAAAATGATCTAAATTTGCACCCTGTTTTAAACAAACTAAAGAGTAGCACAATGTCTAAAGTATGCGAAATCACCGGAAAGAGGGCCATGTTTGGTAACAACGTGTCTTTCGCAATAAATAAAACAAGGCGCAGGTTTAATGTGAACTTGTCTAAAAAGCGTTTTTATATTCCTGAAGAAGATCGTTGGGTTACTTTGAAAGTATCGGCCAGAGGGCTAAAAATTATCAATAAGAAAGGTATTTCCGCGGTTCTAAAGGAGGCCAGGAAAAATGGATTAATCAAGTAAATTCATTGCAATGGCAAAGAAAGGGAACAGAGTTCAGGTAATTTTAGAGTGTACGGAACACAAAAAATCTGGTAAACCGGGTACTTCCAGATATGTTACCACCAAGAATAAGAAAAATACACCCGACCGGATTGAGATGAAGAAATTCAATCCAATCCTCAATAAAATGACCATTCACAAAGAAATAAAATAAGGCGTCATGGCAAAGAAAACGGTAGCTTCATTACAGACCACATCTAAGAGACTAACTAAGGCCATAAAAATGGTGAAATCGCCTAAAACGGGTGCATATACCTTTGTGGAATCTATTATGCCGCCTGAAGTGGTAAATGAATGGTTGTCTAAAAAATAACAAACTAATCATAAGATTTCTAAGCCGCTATCATATACAGGATGGCGGCTTTTTTATTTCATATCTTTGCAGCGCGAATTTAACAGGCAATGGGCTTATTTAAAAAAATATTTTCCGATAGGAAGAAAGAAACCTTAGACAAAGGGCTCGAGAAGACCAAATCCAGTTTTTTTTCAAAGCTGAGCAAAGCGGTTGCGGGTAAGTCCAGGGTAGACGATGATGTTCTGGATAATTTAGAGGAGGTGTTAGTGACCTCAGATGTAGGAGTGGATACGACTTTGAAGATAATTGAGCGCATCGAGGAACGGGTGGCCAGGGATAAATATATGGGTACCGATGAACTAAATAATATTTTACGCGAGGAAATTGCAAATCTTTTGTCGGAATCACAACTCGGCGAGGAAACCGAATTTTATATTCCGAAGTCGACCGGCCCCCATGTAATTATGGTTGTGGGAGTCAATGGTGTAGGCAAAACAACGACTATTGGTAAACTCGCTTACCAATTTAAAAAACAAGGTTTGAATGTTGTTTTAGGGGCAGCAGACACTTTCCGTGCGGCAGCGATCGATCAGCTCGAGATCTGGGCGCAGCGCGTGGATGTACCCATAGTAAAACAAAAAATGGGCAGCGATCCGGCATCAGTAGCGTTTGACAGCCTGAGTTCGGCTATTAGCCAGGAGGCCGATGTGCTATTGATCGATACAGCAGGGAGGCTGCACAACAAGGTAAATCTTATGAACGAACTCGGCAAAGTAAAGCGGGTAATGCAAAAGCTGATGCCCGATGCCCCGCACGAGGTTCTCCTGGTGCTGGATGGTTCAACTGGGCAAAATGCTTTTGAGCAGGCTAAACAGTTCACCAAGGCTACCGAGGTATCTACACTTGCGATCACAAAACTGGACGGCACTGCTAAAGGCGGGGTAGTCATCGGGATATCCGATCAGTTTCGGATCCCGGTTAAATACATTGGAGTAGGAGAGGGTTTGGATGATCTCCAGGTTTTTAACAAGTTCGAATTTGTGGATTCGTTCTTCAAATCAGAATAGTGAAGTATATTATTTACCTAGCTTTTTTAATGTGCCTGACATTTGCCAAGGCACAGATAGAACACCCGAGAATTAGTCCATTGGCTGTTGTTGAGCAACAAATAGGACTGACCAATATAAAGGTAGTTTACTCCAGACCAGGTGTGAGAGGGCGAACAATTATGGGTGACCTGGTGCCTTATGGGCGCATATGGAGAGTTGGTGCCAACGAATCGACCAAGTTTACGACAGATGCTCCGCTAACCATTAAGGGAAACCTATTGCTTCCTGGGACCTATGCGCTATACGCTTTTCCCAAAAAAGATAGTTGGGAAATTGCCTTCCACAGAAATACAACGCATTGGGGTGATGGCAGGGATGCTTATAATCCTCAGGAAGATGTTTTTAGAATTCATGTGGTACCTCAGTTGCTCCCTGCTCTTCAGGAAAATTTTATGATCAGTTTTGACGGGATCAACCACAATTCGATGGATATGAACATGGCTTGGGAGCTCACAAAGATCACTATTCCTCTGGAAGTCGATACAAATTCGCTTATGTTAGAGGAAATCAAAAGACAGATTCAAACCAATCCTTCGGCTCAAACCTATTATGAAGCAGGCCGTTATCTGCAGGAACAGGATCAAGACCTGCCACAGGCACTGAATTATCTTAACAAAGCCCTGGAAATTGGAGGCGATACTTACTATTTCCACCGTTTAAAATCTTTGGTAGAAGCTGCACTGGGAAACTACGATCAGGCCATTAAATCGGCCGGGATCTCATTAGAATTGGCCAATGAGCTGGGCAAAGACGAATTTGTGCGAATGAATCAAAAAAATATTGAGCTTTGGCAAAATTTGCTGGCTAAGGAGTAAGCGAACTAGAACGAAATTAGCAAGGTGCATCAGTTGATCTGCAGATATTTATGAGGACAAAATCACTCAAAAAGAATAAGATAAATGTAATAACCCTGGGGTGTTCTAAAAACACCTACGATTCTGAGGTACTCATGGGGCAACTGCGAGCCAACGGCAAGGATGTGGCTCATGAAGAAGATGGAAATGTAGTGGTGATAAATACCTGTGGATTTATTGATAATGCCAAAGAAGAAAGTGTCAACACCATCCTGGAATATGTAAAGAAAAAGAGTGGAGGTCTGGTCGATAAAGTATTTGTCACCGGATGTCTTAG
>JBPCUI010000288.1:0-8737 GCA_051011235.1 Flavobacteriaceae bacterium | reverse complement strand
GTTGAGATATGGCGAAAATCCACATCAGCGGGGTTACTTTTTCGGCGATTTTGACGCGTTGTTCACCAAAATACACGGCAAAGCGCTCTCGTACAATAATTTGTTAGACGTTGACGCTGCCGTTAACCTCATGAACGAATTCCGTGGTGAACCCCCTACTTTTGCCATCTTAAAACACAACAATGCCTGTGGGCTGGCCACCAGAAATACAGTTGAGGAAGCCTATCTCGATGCTTTGGCCGGCGATCCTGTTTCGGCTTTTGGGGGTATCCTGATATGTAACACTGAAATTGATGCGAAAACGGCCGGGGAAATACACAAGTTGTTCTGCGAAGTAGTCATCGCACCTACGTTTACGGACGAAGCTCTGGAAATACTCAGAGGAAAGAAAAACAGGATTTTGCTGCTACTGAAAGATACGGTATTACCCACTCAACTGGTTCGGACATGTTTGAATGGTTACCTGCTCCAGGACAAGGATGCCAAAACTGATAGTCTTGCCGACCTCGATTATGTTACCGATAAGAAACCATCAGAACAAGAACTGGCAGACCTGATTTTTGCTTCCAAAATTTGCAAGCACACAAAATCAAATACAATCGTTCTGGCAAAAGACGGTCAGCTCTGCGCAAGCGGAACCGGTCAGACTTCCAGAGTAGATGCCTTAAACCAGGCAATTCACAAGGCCAGATCATTTAAGTTTGAACTGGACGGAGCTGTTATGGCCAGTGATGCATTTTTCCCTTTCCCGGACTGTGTGGAAATTGCACATACCAGTGGAATCAGAAGTGTTATTCAACCAGGTGGTTCTATTAAGGATCAACTCAGCGTTGATTTTTGTAATGAAAATGGGATGGCCATGGTCATGACGGGTACGCGTCATTTTAAGCATTAATTTTACTACTTTTGTCGACAAACCGCAACCATTAATCCGAAACCAAACTAGATAACATGGGATTTTTTGATTTCCTGACTGAAGAAATAGCCATCGATCTGGGTACTGCCAATACACTTATTATTCATGCCGATAAAGTAGTAGTGGATAGTCCTTCTATTGTCGCCAGGGATCGAATAACAGGCAAGATCATCGCTGTGGGAAAAGAGGCCAATATGATGCAGGGTAAGACCCATGAAAATATCAAGACTATCAGACCTCTTAAAGACGGGGTGATCGCCGATTTTGATGCATCTGAGAAGATGATCAATATGTTTATCAAGAATATCCCTGCACTTAAGAAGAAGTGGTTCCCACCAGCTTTAAGGATGGTGATCTGTATCCCATCAGGGATCACTGAGGTGGAGATGCGGGCCGTTAAGGAATCTGCGGAGCGGGTTAATGGCAAAGAAGTATACCTTATTCACGAACCTATGGCAGCGGCCATCGGGATTGGCCTTGATATTATGCAGCCCAAAGGGAATATGATAGTGGATATTGGGGGAGGTACCACGGAAATCGCGGTCATTGCTTTGGGTGGAATTGTTTGCGACAAGTCTGTAAAAATTGCGGGAGACGTTTTCACCAACGACATTATCTATTATATGCGTACACAACACAATTTATACGTGGGTGAAAGTACAGCTGAAAATATCAAGATTCAAATTGGCTCGGCAATAGAAGATCTCCAATCGCCTCCTGATGATATGTCGGTCCAGGGGCGTGATCTGTTAACCGGAAAACCAAAACAAGTACAGATCTCTTTTAGGGAAATTGCCAAAGCCCTGGACAAGTCCATTCTCAGAGTAGAAGACGCAGTAATGGAAACACTTTCACAAACACCGCCGGAATTGGCTGCAGATATTTACAACACAGGTATCTATCTCGCCGGTGGCGGATCAATGCTTAGGGGGTTAGATCGCAGGCTCTCACAGAAAACGGATTTACCAGTGTATATTGCAGAAGACCCACTACGCGCAGTAGTCAGAGGCACCGGCATTGCACTTAAAAATCTGGAGCGTTATAAAAGCATTCTTATTAAGTAAAACCCAGATATCGGTTTTCATCAATGAGCCGCCGGTAAAAGACTTGTATAGAAATAAACAATTGAAAGGTGAATGCAGCAGATTATTAACTTCATTCTTCGCTACAAAATTACACTGCTCTATTTACTCTTATTGACAATTGCCCTCGCCTTTACTGTTCAGTCACATTCATATCACAGATCGAGATATTTCAATTCGGCTAATTGGTTGAGTGGCGGAATTTATAATACCACCAACCGTATCTCAACCTATTTTAAGCTGGGTGAGGTGAACAATCGATTGGTGGAAGAAAACAGACGTTTGCGATCCCTGCTCTACAATCAGGAAAAAATGGACTCATTAGAATTAGATACAATTCAGTTAAATTACTCTATAGTATCTGCTCAAATAATTAAAAACAGTTATTCTAATCAGGATAACTACATCACCATCAATAAGGGTCAAAATCAAGGCATCAGTCAGGATATGGGGGTAATAACCGCGCAGGGTATTCTGGGTATAGTTGAGAAAACGTCCGGAAATTATGCAGCAGTTCAGAGCATTTTGAATACCAAATCGAACATCAATGCAAAGATCAAGAGCACAAATTATTTTGGCTCACTAAAATGGAATACAAAGCGTTTCGACGAGGTACAGCTGGAAGATATCCCCAGGCTGGTACCACTGCTGGTTGGTGATACCATTGTCACAGGGGCAAGGTCGAGTATTTTTCCAGAAAATATTCCCATAGGCACCATTAAGAAATTCGATCTTAATACCTCACAAAGCTCTTACAATATAGACGTTCAACTTTTTAATGACATGACCAATATCAAGAATATATATATTATTGATAATCCACACAGAGAAGAGATTCTCGAATTAGAAACTGAGCTGAGCAATGAGCAGTAACCGTTATTTAATAAATGCACTTAGGTTTGCCCTTCTTGTTCTGGTACAGGTTCTGGTATTTAACAGGCTCAACTTTTTTGGGTTTATCAATCCTATGGTGTACATCTTGTTTCTCTACTGGTATCCTATAAAAGAAAATAGAGCCGTATTTATAGGGGTCGGTTTTTTACTGGGATTTGTAATTGATATTTTTTCCGATACCCTGGCACTGCACGCGGCCTCTACATTGAGTATTGCCTATATGAGGCCAACCATAATGCGCTTTGTATTCGGTATTAATTACGAGTTCCAAAGTTTTAAGCTCAGCAATACGACCCGTGCACAACAAATAACATTCTTAGCGTTATTAATTGTAGCACACCACGTGATATTCTTTACTTTAGAAATTTTTAGTTTGCCAAATTTGCTGGTAATTTTGAAGAAAGTTATTTTCACGGGAATAGGCACCTTAATTTTATGCCTGCTCTTTAGTTCTTTATTTAGCGTTCAAAAAGAGTAAAATAGGTTCCTTGGCGGTTACTAACTGATGAAATTTGCAATTAATCGACGATCATGGATAACTATGTGTCGAAGAGAATGAATAAATGAAAAAGATCCTTTTATCATCGATCATAATAATTATAGGAATAACCTTTATCGGTAGGTTGTCCTATTTACAGATTTTTAGTTTTTCTCCCAATCAGGTACTGGAAGACAGCGCTATAAAAGCTATCTATGACTACCCGGAGCGCGGCTATATTTATGACCGAAATGGCAAACTATTAGTTGCCAACCAACCGGCTTATGACGTCATGGTTATCCCCAGAGAAGTCAAACCCCTCGATACGCTCGAGTTTTGTACACTTTTAAAAATAGAAAAGGAGAATTTTATTGAGAAACTGAGAAAGGCCCGCGTCTATTCTCCTCGACTTCCCTCGGTGCTTGTGCCACAATTATCTAAAGAAGATTATGCGCGTTTGCAGGAGAAAATGAGAAAGTATGAGGGTTTCTATATTCAAAAGAGGTCCCTTCGCTATTACAACACACAAAGCGGAGCTAACGTATTTGGATACATCAGTGAGGTTAACGAGACCGATCTTATAAAGAATCCTTATTATGTCCAGGGTGAACTCACGGGCAGAACCGGGATTGAGAAGGAATACGAAGAAATTCTCCGCGGCAGAAAAGGTGTCAAATTTATCCAGAAGGACCGTTTCAATAGAGATATTGGGCCTTATAAGGACGGGATCCTGGATACATTACCAGAGCAGGGCAAGGAACTCTATGTAACACTCGACAAAACCCTACAGGAATACGGAGAAAAATTGATGAACGGCAAGCGTGGAGGTATTGTAGCCCTGGAGCCAGCAACCGGAGAAATACTGGCGCTGATTTCCGGACCCACCTACGACCCGGCTCTCTTGGTTGGCAGGGAGCGGTCTAAGAACTACAGCAAACTGCATTACGATACTATCTCCAAACCGACCTGGGATAGAGCTATCCTCGCCGAACCGTCACCGGGTTCTCCCTTTAAAACCCTCAATGCACTTATTGCACTGCAGGAAGGTGTTATTAAGCAGGAAACAACAATCAGGTGTTATAACGGGTTTTATGTTGGCAATACTTTAAGGGGATGTCACTGCGGTGGTGGAATTCGCAACATGAACAGTGGTATTTATAAATCGTGTAATGCCTACTTCGCCGGAACTTTCAGAAAAATTTATGACAAATACACCACCACTGATGAAGGAATGGATGTATGGTCTGCACATATGAATAGCTTCGGGCTGGGAAATTTTCTCGGCTACGACCTGCCTACCGGAAGGCCCGGCCGGATCCCTGACAAAGCATACTACGACCGCTTTTACGGAGATAATCGCTGGAGCTCATCTTATATCATCTCCAACTCTATCGGGCAGGGTGAAGTAGCTGCTACGCCTATTCAGCTGGCCAATATGACGGCAGCAATTGCAAATAGAGGGCACTACTTTACACCACATATATTGAAAAAGATTGAAGGTATCCCGATAAAGAAACCAGAATATACAGAAGCTAATCATACCACCATTGATAAGAAACACTTCGATCCGGTGGTTAGGGGCATGGCAGATGTTTACAAAAAGGGAACTGCAAAATGGTTGCAGGTACCCGGGGTCGAAATAGCTGGTAAAACAGGTACGGTAGAAAACTATACCATAATAGATAGTGTAAAGACCCAACTAACAGATCACAGTATATTTGTAGCCTTTGCGCCGGTAGAAAATCCACAGATCGCATTGGCGGTTTATATTGAGCACGGATACTACGGGGCCAGGTATGCCGGGCACATCGCTTCACTACTCATTGAAAAATATCTCAATGGCATAATCACAAGAAAAGATCTCGAGAAAAGGATGTTAGAAAAAACCCTGTATCACGAATATGCGAAACAATACAGTGGTGAAGAATTCAAGATAAATGAGTATGTCTGGTAGAAGCGTACTAAAACGAGTTGACTGGCTTACTGTTTTATTTTATCTCCTCCTGGTTGTAATTGGCTGGGTAAATATTTATTCCAGTACTTTTTCCGAAGATCATCCTTCAGTTTTCGATTTCGGGCAGCTGTACGGCAAACAACTCGTATTCATCGGGATCTGTGTGGTAGCAATATTCATAGTTCTCGCGCTCGAAGCCAATTTCTACGAAAGATTTGCCAGTCTGCTCTATGTACTTTCACTGATTTCGCTGCTTGGTTTATTCATTTTTGGAAAAACCATCGCCGGTGCGACATCTTGGTATAACCTTGGTTTTTTTAATTTACAGCCTTCCGAATTTGCAAAAATCGCGGCCGCGCTTGCATTGGCGAAATTCCTCAGTGATATTCAAACTGATATCAAGAAGCCGAAACATCAAATGTACGCCTTCCTCATCATTTTAATACCAGCCGCACTGATCATACCTCAACCCGATCCGGGAAGTGCCCTTGTATTTTTCTCGTTGATTTTTGTCTTATTCCGCGAAGGACTGCCACTCTATTACCTGGGGATTGCCTTTCTTGCTGTACTGGTGTTTGCTACCACCCTGATGTTCGGTACTATCTGGGTGGGGATCGGACTGGCCTTGTTAATTACGGTGTTCCTATTGGTCAAAAAATCGAGTTTTAAGGTGCCTATTTTGCCTGTGGTAGGCGTATTTATTATAGCGATCTTGTTTTCCCTATCGGTCAATTTTGTGTTTAATAATGTCTTTGAACAAAGACACAGAGATCGATTTAGCTTGTGGCTGCGTTTGGAAAAAGATCCGGCCAAGTTGGAAACTATTCGAAAGACCATTGGATATAACACTTATCAATCTGAAAAAGCCATCGAATCCGGCGGATTTTTCGGGAAAGGTTTCTTGGAAGGTACACGAACCAAAGGCGATTTTGTGCCGGAACAACACACCGATTATATTTTCAGTACAGTAGGTGAAGAATGGGGTTTCCTCGGCACTACAACAGTGGTCATACTTTTTACATTATTGCTATTACGGCTCGTGCATTTAGCCGAAAGACAGAAAAATGATTTCAGCAGGATGTATGGCTATGGAGTCATATCCATACTCCTGATTCACTATTTTATCAATGTCGGAATGGTAATCGGGGTTCTGCCAACAATTGGCATTCCCTTGCCATTCTTTAGCTATGGCGGATCCGGTTTGTTAGGCTTTACCATCTTGTTGTTCGTCTTTCTAAAACTCGACGCCAACAGGCTCAATGAATGGCTGTAAGCCGCCAATCACTCTTCTCAACCTGATCTTCAATATTGTCTTCAATACGATCTGGTAGTTCTGCCATAAAATCAATACCTGTCATTTCTTCTACCCGGTCTATGGTAACCATATAGCGTTCCAGAGATTTTTCACTCGGCCTGTGCGGTATTAAGAAGGCAATTGCCTTCAGATCGTTTTTAGCGCCGCGGGAAACAATTTTGTAGTACCACCTGGGCACGGCCACATCTTCTTCCCCAATTGCAGGTAATCCAAATTCTAATATTCCCCCGGTGGCAATGAAAAGCTCCCCGTATTTTTTGGTCCAAATTCGAACCTGCATTTCAAGTTCATTCCAGATTCCAGCATTGAAATCGTTGTCTTGAGGGCTTATATTACTGGTGTAAAAAGTCTCCCGATATGCAAGCTCGGAGAATCTCCTGTCTCCAGCCGGACAAAGATGGCCACGGTCGTATCCGGAGCCCCGGTAGTTTCTCCAATCGGCAGACTTGGTGGGAACATAAGGATCTTCAATGAAGTCCGGCCTCTGTCGATTATCTGAAGTCAAATGGCTTTTTTTTAATTTGTATGCCACCCATTCGGCCTGTTCGTAGTCCTCATTGTACGATAACGTATAATGATCATGGTCTATTACTACGCCTGTAGTAGATGAAGGTAAGAAATATGAAGGGACGGAGGATTTAGAGTGGTCATCTGCTTTGCTTGAATAGGTGTCGGGCGTATAGAAGTTCTCAAAAAGCCAGAATCCCACAATACAAATAATCAACAGAATGGTATATAGCTTACGATCACGATCTCTTTTGCTCATGGCCCAAAATTAATCTAAATTAGTCAGTTCATGGGTAGGCAATTATATGTAAGATGTCGCCGCCATAACCGACTTACTATTGCATTAAATTGAAATTTAAAACACAAAATATGCTCAGTTGGAAAGATGTTATAAAATATACGGTCAAAGGTAATCCGGAACCAGATAGGAGGGTTGAAAAAACAGATGCTGAATGGAGGGAGCAGTTAAGTCCCGAACAATATCGTATTACCAGAAAAAAAGGTACAGAGGCAGCGCATTCAGGTGCTCTGTGCAGTATATACGATTCGGGTAAATATTCATGTGTCTGTTGTGACACTCCGCTTTTTGATTCCACTATCAAATTTGATTCAGGAACCGGATGGCCCAGTTTTACGCAACCGATCAAAGAGAATGCTATCAAATACGAAAAGGATGGTTCTTTTGGTATGATTCGGGTAGAAGTTATGTGTAATACCTGTGACGCACATTTAGGACATATTTTTCCCGATGGTCCCGAACCAAGCGGTTTGCGTTACTGTATTAATTCCGAATCGATTTATATAGAAAAGGAAAAAGCCCTATGAACGAGAACAACTTAAAATTAGCCACTATGGGTGGGGGCTGTTTCTGGTGTACAGAAGCTGTATTCCAGGAAGTGAAGGGTGTAACGAAAGTTGTTTCGGGCTATACCGGAGGAACCGCTCCGGGTAAACCGACATACAGGGAAATTTGTTCAGGGCTTACCGGCCATGCAGAGGTAATTCAAATTACCTTCGACGAGGCTGAAATATCATACAGGGATTTGCTCTATATCTTTATGACCACACACGATCCTACAACACTTAACAGGCAGGGAGCTGATGTTGGAACACAATATCGTTCTGTAGTTTATTATCACGATGAGGAACAGAAGAAAATTGCTGAAGAAGTAATAGTGGAAATGCGCGAACACTACAGCGACCCCATAGTTACCGAGTTGAGCCAGCTAGATATTTTTTATGAGGCCGAAGAAGACCACCAGGATTATTATTCGAACAACAAACTACAGGGCTACTGCAGTTTTGTAATTACCCCTAAACTGAATAAATTCCGAAAGATGCACTCTGAAAAGCTCAAGAAAATGGCCCAATAGGCGCTTCTGATTTTAGGGATAAAGTGTCAGACGTTCCGTTCTGTGTAGCGTAATGATATCAAAAAAGGCAAGCGGAGGTATAATTGTGGCCTCAAAAACCACAGAATTTGTGTTGTAGTTCACCTCGATGGACTGACCATATAAGCTGCCGTTAAAACTGACAGCTCCCGGTGAAAATAACAGGTGTTCATCATCGGCCAGATAATCCACATCTGAAA
>JBPCUI010000287.1:0-19592 GCA_051011235.1 Flavobacteriaceae bacterium | reverse complement strand
GGATATCATTGACTACGACCCTGAAATAATGCACATTTTCTCACGGGATGTACTTAAGAAAATACAACATGGTGAAAGTGGATGGGAAAAGATGCTTCCCAAAGGGGTTCCGGATATGATAAAAGAGAAAAAACTCTTTACCATTCAGGAAGGTAATGTAGAAAAGGAAAAAGTTACTTAGGCAAATACAATCCAGCAAAAAGGCCCGTTCCAAATAGAATGGGCCTTTTTTATTTAGGGCTCTACAGGATTTGTGCCGCATGATCATTGGTTTTCACCTTCTCAATCACTTTCTCTACCCCACCCTCCTGGTCAATAACAAAGGTTTTTCGGTGGATGCCGTCATATTCCCTGCCCATAAATTTTTTTGGGCCCCAGACGCCAAATATGTTAATTACCTGGTGATCTTCGTCGGCTAATAGGGGAAACGGGAATTTGTATTTGTTTTTAAAGTTTGCCTGTCTTTTCTGAGAATCAGCACTTACACCAATTAGCTGGTATCCGGCATCTTGTAATTCCGAATAATGATCTCTCAGATTGCAGGCTTCGGCAGTACAACCCGGTGTACTTGCCCTGGGGTAGAAAAATACAACCAGTTTTTTTCCTTTGTAATCCGAAAGTCGTATTTCATTACCGTCCTGATCCCGGGCAGTAAATTCAGCAACCCTATCCCCTTCTCGCAGTGTTTTCATAGTCATTTTTTAAGTAAATTCGTTCTCAATTTGGCCCAAAAATAAGAAAATGACCAAAGCAGAAAAAGTAGTTTATGTCATTGATAAACTGGAGGAATTATATCCGGTTGTACCTATACCCCTGGAACATCGTGATCCGTATTCACTCTTAGTTGTTGTGTTACTTTCTGCACAGAGTACAGATGTTAGAGTAAACCAAATAACACCATTGCTTTTTGCCCGTGCAAATAGTCCGCATGAAATGGTAAAACTAAGTATCGATGAAATAAGGGAAATTATAAAGCCAGTCGGCTTATCTCCTACCAAATCGAAAGCGATCCATGGATTGTCTGAGATATTGATCCGGAAATACGCCGGCGAAGTACCCAGCGATATTCAATTGCTCGAGGAACTGCCCGGTGTTGGTCACAAGACAGCCAGCGTGGTAATCTCACAAGCCTTTGGCATACCTGCATTTCCGGTAGATACACATATTCACAGATTAATGTATCGGTGGGGGCTTTCGAATGGAAGAAATGTGGTTCAGACTGAAAAAGATGCCAAACGATTATTCGCTGAGGAATTGTGGAACAAGCTGCATCTCCAGATTATATGGTATGGTCGGCAATATTCTCCTGCCAGAGGCTGGAATCTTGAAAAAGACTTTATTACTAAGAATATAGGAAGGAAATCGGTTCTCAATTCTTATTATAAAAAAAGACCCGCTAAAAGCGGGCCTTGAGTTTTTAATTCAAATTTGTTTCAAATTTGAATTCCCCATAACGCAAATAGTGCAGTGATCTTGAATAATCCAATAAAAACTTAATCGTTTCAGGACTTACCCTAATTGATCTTCGTACACTTTTTTCTTCAGAGTAAATTTTTTCCATATTATTATAGTATCGTTATGTAATGATAACGCCACTATTTTGGAAATATTGCTCTTTTTGTTAACTGATTAGGAATTCGTCAATACGATCCTGTGCTTGTTAATTATTTTTCTCAAATTGATCAGTGCATAGCGCATACGTCCCAGAGCTGTATTGATACTTACACCAGTGTTTTCTGAGATTTCTTTAAAACTCATATCCTTGTAGATTCGCATTACCAGTACCTCTTTCTGATCGTCTGGCAATTCATCAATAAGAAGTTCAAGGTCACTGTCTATCTGGTCTTTGATCAATTGTTTTTCGGCATTCAGTTTGTCATCCCCAATTACAGAGAAAATATTAAAGTCGTCGTTTCCTTCGAACTTTGGCATACGCTTGTTTTTTCTGAAATGGTCAATGATCAGGTTATGTGCTATACGCATTACCCATGGAAGGAACTTACCTTCTTCACTATAGCATCCTTTCTTAAGTGTCTTTATGACCTTTATAAAAGTGTCCTGGAAAATGTCTTCAGTTATATCGCGGTCCAGGACTTTAGAATAAATAAAGCTGGTGATACGTTGATTATGTCTTTTGATAAGAATTTCGAGTGCGCCTTCATCCCCGCTGATATAATCCCTTACAAGTACTGAATCATCTATTTGCGTTTCCATATAAAAGTATTTTTTGGTTATTAGTAGACTTTGCTTTAACAAAGTGCATGGGTTAACTAGAATTGGTTATTTAATCTTATTTCTCTGAGTTGTGGAATAAAAGTAGATAAATAGCATACCGCTGAAAAAACTATGTTGTGTAACCCCCGATTTATGATGTAAAAGGTCAGTTTTATCATTTCTAATACAATAAATAGACTTCTTTGGAGTTGAGCGAAGGCCTATGAAGGCATCCTTTGAGCTAAAGCAGGATGCTTTGAGTAGTTATAAAACAAAAACCCTTCAATGCAATATTGAAGGGTTTTTTTATCTCGTAAGAAAAAAGGGCGATGACCCTGCCTTTAATTCAAGTTATTTTCAAATGTGAATTCCTCGTGCTTAACAATGGTTGTAGCCCTGGAGTAATTCAATAAGAACTCCACTGTTTCCAGACTTGATTTAACAAGTTTACAGCGATCCGGGGATTTCGGGTAGATTTGCTCCATAATTATTTAATGTTATAGCTAAATAACGCAAGAGCATTAGAAATGATCCTTATTCTCGACCTAGAGCCTATTAATTCGTCAAAACAATATTATTCTTCTCGATGATTTTCCTGAGGTTGATCAGTGCATATCGCATACGTCCTAAAGCGGTATTGATACTCACCCCAGTGTTTTCCGATATTTCCTTAAAACTCATATCCCGGTAAATACGCATCATCAAAACCTCCTTCTGATCATCTGGTAGTTCCTCGATTAACAATGTCAGATCATTATCTATCTGATCCTTTATCAATTGCTTTTCTGCATTGAGCTTGTTGTCACCAAGTACTGAGAAGATGTTGAAATCTTCGGTACCCTCAAATCTGGGCATCCGCCTATTTTTTCTAAAATGGTCTATAATAAGATTATGGGCAATTCGCATTACCCAAGGTAAAAATTTACCTTCTTCACTATAGGTTCCTTTTTTAAGCGTCTTGA
This sequence comes from Flavobacteriaceae bacterium, assembly GCA_051011235.1. Lineage (GTDB taxonomy): Bacteria > Bacteroidota > Bacteroidia > Flavobacteriales > Flavobacteriaceae > JAHEJJ01. Next base: position 16,416 of record JBPCUI010000287.1, on the reverse strand, counting down.
TAACCTTAATGAATGTATCCTGAAATATGTCTTCAGTGATATCTTTATCCAAAACTTTTGAATAAATAAAACTTGAAAGACGTTGATTGTGTTTATTGATCAGCTTTTCCAGTGCCTTTTCATCTCCGCTGATATAGTCCCTGACTAGGATTGAATCTTCGATCTGTAGTTCCATACAAATTACTTTTTTGGTTAAATGAGGGGCCCTTTTTAAGCAGTAAGGACTTAAGCTACTTAGGTTAATTCACAAAAAAGTAATTGTTGCTGTATAGGCGATCTGTTTAGATTAATACATTTCAAATATAGAAAAAATATGATCTTCAAAAAAAACAATGTTGTGATTTGCCGGAAAATAGAGGTGTAATTACAGTTATTAGCTATTGAAATAGCCAAGTTGTATCTTTGCAAATTCCATGAGCAAATCAATTTCCATATCCAAGGCAGACCCAAAGAAGAACATCATAATCAAGGGGGCTAAGCTGCACAATTTGAAGGATATAGATGTTATTATTCCCCGTAACAAATTGGTGGTGATTACAGGCCTGTCTGGTTCAGGAAAGTCAACATTGGCATTCGATACCCTCTATGCTGAGGGACAAAGAAGATATGTTGAGAGTTTATCTTCCTATGCCAGACAATTTTTGGGCAAATTAGACAAACCCAAGGTCGATTACATCAAAGGTATCGCTCCGGCCATCGCTATTGAACAAAAAGTGATTTCCACCAATCCCCGTTCTACAGTAGGTACTTCGACGGAAATATATGATTACTTAAAATTGTTATTCGCCCGTATTGGCAAGACCTATTCCCCGGTTTCTGGAAATCAGGTTAAAAAGCATACAACCACCGATGTGATCAGCCGCGTTAAGCGTTTTCCGGATGGCGCACGATTGCTCCTGCTGGCACCCATTAATGTGCCCGAGGAGCGAGATCCGCAAAAAGTACTGGAAATACTTTCCAAACAAGGTTATGCGCGTATTAAGTACAACGGGAAGGTTCACAGGTTAGACGATAACTTGTCCGGGTTGAGTCGGGATTTCTTTCTGGTTGTGGATCGGATCGTTATAAAAGACGATGAAGATTTCTATTTCAGGTTAGCAAATGCTGTTGATACGGCTTTTTTTGAAGGTAAGGGCGATTGTATCCTCGAGGAGGTTGCAAATGAGAAACAGTACAAGTTCAGCAGGAAGTTTGAGCTCGACGGGATGAGTTTCCTGGAACCCAATGTACATTTATTCAGTTTTAACAATCCATACGGTGCCTGTCCTAAATGTGAAGGTTACGGTGATGTCATCGGAATAGACGCACAGCTCGTCGTCCCTAATACGGGCCTGTCTGTTTACGAGAATGCCGTATTTCCATGGCGAGGCGAAAGTATGAGTTGGTATAGAGATCAATTAGTAAACAATGCCTATAAATTTGATTTTCCAATTCACAAGCCCTGGTTTAAACTCAGTGATAAGCAACAACAACTTGTGTGGAATGGAAATGAGTATTTTATGGGGATCCATGCTTTTTTTAAACAGCTCGAAGAAAAAAGTTACAAAATCCAAAACAGGGTCATGCTCTCTCGTTACCGGGGCAAAACCCGTTGTAATACATGTGGCGGTCGCCGGCTGAGAAAGGAAACGGACTATATACAATTAGGTGGAAAGTCAATTTCAGACCTTGTGGGAATTTCAATTGAACAGCTTATGCGGTTTTTCGATTCTCTAGAACTGAACAAACACGATTCCACCATTTCAAAACGGCTTTTAAAAGAGATAAAGACCAGGCTTGAATTCCTGAGTCAGGTAGGCCTGGACTACCTCACACTTAACCGGAAATCTAACACGCTCTCCGGAGGGGAAAGTCAGCGTATTAACCTCGCTACTTCATTGGGGAGCAGTCTTGTTGGGTCTATGTATATTCTCGATGAACCCAGCATAGGCCTGCACCCAAAAGATACCGAGAATCTGATAGAAGTGTTAAAATCCCTCAGAGATCTCGGAAATACTGTGATCGTGGTTGAACACGATGAAGACATAATGAGGGCCGCCGATGAGGTTATAGATATTGGTCCGGAAGCTGGTACCCATGGCGGTGAAATTGTCGCTCATGGTCCCATTGCCACCATCCTGAATTCTTCATCCCTGACCGCAAAATATCTGAATGGTACCGAGAACATAATAACTCCAAAATCCAGGCGTGCGTCCAAGAACTTCATCAATATTAAAGGGGCACGTGAGAACAACCTCAAAAATATCGATGTGCTCTTTCCTTTAAACATGCTTACGGTAGTAACTGGGGTCTCGGGTAGTGGTAAAAGTACATTGGTTCGAAAATTACTATACCCGATTATTCAAAAAGAGATTGGCGGCTATGGTGAAAGAGCCGGTCAGTATACTGCTTTAGACGGCAAGTACCAGACAATCAAAAATGTACAGTTTGTTGATCAGAACCCAATTGGAAGGTCATCTCGTTCTAATCCGGTAACCTACATTAAGGCATACGACGACATAAGGGCTTTGTATGCCTCGCAAAGGCTAAGTAAAATCAGGGGATATCAGGCAAAACATTTTTCTTTTAATGTAGATGGGGGGCGTTGCGAGAAATGTAAAGGTGAAGGAGAAATTACTGTAGAGATGCAGTTCATGGCAGATGTCCATTTGGAGTGCGATACCTGTGGTGGCAAACGATTTAAAAAAGAAGTCCTGGAAGTGCAATTTGAAGGTGTGAATATTGACGATGTACTTAATATGACGATAGATAATGCAGTCGATTTCTTTGAAGAATACAAGCAAGCACGTATAGTTAACAAGTTGAAATCATTACAGGAAGTAGGTCTCGGATATGTTACACTGGGGCAGTCTTCCTCTACCCTGTCTGGCGGAGAAGCTCAGCGCATAAAACTGGCTTCTTTTCTACTCAAGGGTAATGATAAGGATAAAACTTTGTTCATTTTTGATGAGCCTACTACTGGCCTTCATTTTCACGATATTAAAAAACTACTCTCTTCTTTCGATGCACTGATAAGCCGCGGTCATTCTATCATTGTAATTGAACACAATATTGAGCTTATTAAATGCGCGGACTATATCATTGACCTTGGACCCGATGGTGGAGATAAGGGTGGACAGCTAATTGCCACAGGTACTCCTGAAGAAGTTGCGAAATCCACAGAATCCCATACAGCTGGTTATCTCAAAGGAAAATTAAGCGACTAAATTCTTATTTTTCACATAGCATAAATTAGGGGTGCAATCCTTAACAAGTCTTCAATGAGGCGTTTATTCTACTGATTATCAATATGTTATTTTTTTATAACAATTTGTGGCACGCTGTTTGGTTAGTTTATACTGGATGTGAATAATTACATCCGGAACTAAAATTAGAAGGTCATGAAAAAATTGGTATTTTATTTCGCCTTGCTCATATTCAGCACTGGGTTCATTACGGCGGAAACAGGAAAAGAACAAATTACAAACTACTATACCTATGGTAAATCCTTCATTTTTACTGAAAATGGAGTGACATTTTCGGTATATCCGGATGGAGAATTTGATTTTACCATTAACGATCGGGCAAATGTAGGTGCCCAATTGAGTTATGGACAATCAAGCATATCCTTTAATTCTGGCTATAATTACAATGCATATGTGCAGTACGATGACTACGGTGCTGTAATTCAGGTCGAAAATGTTGGGATATACTATGATCATTACGGAAGAGTTAGCCAGATTGGTAACGTAAACATTTGGTACAGAAACAATCGCGTCAGACGTATTGGTGGTATGAACATCTACTACAATAACCGTGGTTATTACGACTATTATACAGGTTATGTCAATGTATATAACAGGTATTATGTTTACCGTCCATGGCACGGTTATTTTGTAAGACCGGCGATAGGTTATTGCCAGGTGTACACAACGCCGTACAGAAGGTACTATTACCCGGTGAGATATACGTATTACAGGCCGTATCATCATAACTACAGGCACACTTATGCAACCGTAGGTAATCGTTATCACCATTACGATAAAGGATACCGCAGGTCCAAGCTTTACAGAAACGACCGAAGAGTGGCTGCCAGGAAAAATTACAGGCGAAACGAATACGGACACAGCCGGAGGTCAGATAGTTATGCAAATAATCGAACGCAGACCCATAGGCGATCTGTAAATAGATCAACAGCAAGTCGTGCTACAAATGGAAGCCGGAATAATATAAACCGGTCTGGTGCTGTGCGAACTTCCAATCAGGGAAGAAAAACGGTAAGCAGGACTGCTACAACACGTTCGTCAAATGGTTCGAGGAGCAGTATTAACAGGTCTAAGGGTATCCGAACTTCCGACCAGGGGAGAAAATCGGTAAGCCGAACAGTAGCAAACCGCGAACGCCCGGTAAATCGAAGTTCGAATCGCATTGATAGAAAGCATGAGTCTGTAAAATCGAATACGAGAAGTGTAAAGAATAGAAATCAAGTCACACATAAAAGAAGTCAGGCTATTAGCCGCAGTTCAACGACTTCGAGGAAGAGCAATTCATCTTCTGGTAGTGGCAGGTCGTATAACAGTAAGTCCAGATCGGCAAAGGCTGTTACATCCAGACCTGCGAATCGAAGCTCGCGGAGCGGAGAAGTAGCGCGGAGCAGTTCTTCCAAGCGCGGTACAGCTAAAAAAGCTGTTCGTTCTTCACGAACTGATAAGAAAGAAAGTACGGCGCGAAGTAATAGCAGACGTGTGAGATAAAGATAGTTTTTAGGTTGGTTAGTTGTTGGGCCCTGCGGCGGATTATTCCTCGTGGGGCTTTACCATTTAATCCATCTGGACAGAATTCCATAAACGTCTTCCGATATCCGGAAACGGTATAAAACACCAATATACACAAGGCAGATCAGAATACTCTTCAGTCCAATGTTGAGCAATGGATGAAATGTAAATTGAAGGAAGCAGAGGGGTACACCCACTAAAATCAGAAGCAAAAGAACCTTGAGTGTTTCCGCTGTAAATGGTTGAGCGTTAAATTTCAACTTTACATAATACAACTTTACAATATTGTAAACAGCAATTGCACTAAAGCTCGCAATGGCAGCTCCATCGATCCCATATATGGGAATAAGCCACAAATTCAAAAATATAGTGAGGATGGCCAGGAACATACCCATAATAAGCAGCGCCTTATAATATTCGGAATTAAATAAAATAGCATTATTATTTCCCAATAACGCGTCAAATACTTTGGCCAGTCCAATAAAGAACACCACAAATAAGCCATCGCGGTAATTAGGCGGCAACATTGTATAGAGATCTCCCAGATTCAGAATAATGAGGAGAAAGATGAGTCCGGCAATAATAAACAGTGTCAGTGAACTTTTTTGATAAAGATCTTTCAATTTGTCCCACGAGCCATTGTTCATTATTTCTGCGGTCATCGGATATGTGATCTGATGCATTGCCCGGGATGGAACGGCGATGACTGTTGCGATAAATATGGATACAGTATAATATGCCACATTTTCAATCTGTATAAATTGGTTGATCATGAACCGATCTATCTCCAGAAGAACCACCGCTACAGACCCACCCAGAACGATAAATGAGCTGTATGCCATAATTGAACTGGCGTTCTCAGGAGGTATTAATGAAATTCTGGGTAAAGACAAGCTGTAGGCATAGAGTTTCATAACAACTGTTCTCAGCAAATAAATCCCCACCATCAATTTTAAAAAACCCTCTACGGTCAAGAGATCAAGATAAACAAGCAAGAGGGCAATACTGATGCAAATACGCACAAAAACTTCCTTCATAAAATTGCCAAAAACAGATTTCATATGCACTTTGGCCCAGGCATAAAAAACTTCAAAATAGGCCATGGCCATACCGATAAGGAATATATACCAGACGTAATCCTTAACGATTTCGTTCTTTCTTGAAAGAAATGCAGAGATAATATCGTAAGAGAGATAGCTCAACAAAGCAATAGGTATAATGAGCAATAAAGGAGAAAGAAGCATCAGCGAAAGAAAATTCTGTTTCGATTTGGAATCTTTAAATCGGCTAAAATATTTTACAAGTGTATTAGGTACACCAAATGCCATAATCGGCGTAAGAATGGCCGAAGTGGATAATATTACCCCAACCAGCCCAAAATATTCTTCGGTTAAGAATCTGGTGTATAGAAAAAGCGTGTTTACAGCACCTATCCCAAAGCCAATATAGGTTACCAGCGTATTCTTAAAAGACTGTTTAAATATTATTCCCATGTGAATTCGGCCGCCAGTTTTTCGGTTAATGATCTTCTGCTGTATTGTTCAATGGATGAGGTACATTCTACTAGTGAACCCGCTGTGTATTGTTTGTGCCAGTCCCGGAGTTGCACTTTTAGGCCATCAAATTCTTTGTATTCGAAAAAAACTCCACTATTCGTTTCCTCGACCATCATCCCTGCCTCCCAATTCTTTGGACCAATAGCCAGGATCGGTCTTTTTGCGGCCATATACTCAAAAAGCTTACCGGGTATAATTCCCTTTGTTTCCTGCTTGTCAATTTCGAGTAAAAGTAATAGCTGGGATTTCATTTGATATCTTCTGGCCTCGTTATGGGCAACATATGGTACCAGCTCCGTAAATTCTTTTAAACCGTGCCTATAGATAGTGCTGAGTACGTCCTCACTAATCACACCCACTATCCGAATCCGTAGCTTCGCCCTGAATTCAGGGTTCTCCTCTGCCAGTTCAGATAAGGCCTTCCACAAATTTTCCGGATTTCGTCCACTCAGCAAGGAACCGATAAAGGACAGGGAAAACTCATCATCAAGCTGCGGTTGAGATTCAGCCTCTTTTTCGTCATATCCATTGGTGACCACCACTATTGGCTTCGAGCTAATAGCAGCGAATTCCTCTAGAGTGGTACGGCTGGTTGTGATTATTTTATCTGCACCTTGTAATACCTCTTTTTCGAGATCTTTGTGTTTCTTTTTGGCCCTTTTGCTCAGTCTCAGCTTCTTATGATATCCAATACTGGTCCATGGATCTCTGAAATCCGCTATCCATTTAATGTTTTCTTGTTTTTTAATGCCAAGGCCTATTAAATGAACACTGTGAGGTGGTCCTGTGGTAATAATAGTTCGAATATTTTCTTCTTTAATGATCTTAAGGATCCTCTTGACCGATGGACTTACCCAATATTTCCTCGCATCAGGTATAAACCAGTTACCTCTGATCCAAATAAGTGCCCGCTCCAGGACAGTCGCTGATCGCTCTTTGATAATTCCCGCGCTTATCATTTTTGCTTTTTTCCCTATCAGGAGCCGGGCTAAAAAGTAGGGTTCTTTAATTTTTTGCCTGTAACAAACCAGGTTTTGCGGAATATACGCCAGCAAAGATTCATCTATTATCGGGTAATTAGGATTTTCCGGAATGAACATAACTGGTTCAATCTCAAACTCGGGTAAATATCTTGTAAAACTAAGCCATCGTTGTACTCCTGGCCCACCTGCTGGCGGCCAGTAATAGGCTATTATGAGTACTTTAGGCATCTTTCTCTACCTTTTTACCTTTATTCCTTAAAACTGTAAACAGGATTCCCCCCAATAAGAATATCAGGAGTGTTATTGAGCTGGCCATTGTAATTTTGCTGCCGCGATCAATTACTTCAGGTTGAAATTTGAATTCAATTTTGTGCTGGCCAGCCGGTACTTCCATGGCTCGCAGCACGTAATTAACTCTGAAGTGAGGTTCGGCCTTTCCATCCACATAAGCATTCCATCCGCTGGCGTAGTACATTTCAGAAAATACAACCAGTCCGTCTGTTGAGGTACTGTAAAGATAGGTCAGATGATTAGGCTTGTAGTCCTTTAGCACAATGGAGGCAAGTGAATCTTTTTCAAATTGGAAACGACTGATGTCGGGAAATTTTTCTTTATTAACTACTGCTTCATTCTGAACATCCAGGCTGTCCAGGCTTATCAATTCAGTATCGGAATTTTCCACTTCTATCAAGCGGGATACAAACCATGCATTACCACATGCGTTGGGATTATAACCTGCACTCCTCCTGCCCTCCTCATCTTGCTGAATTACATATTTGACATTTAGCATATCTATCACGCTGGCATTATTACGGTAGATATGAAAATCGAATAAGTCTTGTATCCCTGCGGGTTTGGCGGCGTGATATCCTCCGATTGATTGGTAAAAATTAGATGTCCTGGCTCCGTTTAGACCCTCTGCCGGATCATATACCCTATAAACCGAACTGTCTGCCAAAATCTGTTTATCGACCGCCGATTCCTGAAAAGCTTCCTTTACTACTCTTTGTCTGACAAATTGATCTTCATTTACATAGCGCTTGGCAACTCCCACAAGATCTACGCAAATCAACAGTACTAACAATAAGATCCCATAAACCCGTTTCAGCTTGCCTTTTAGGTAGAGCCAGAGGATCAAAGCTGCCAATAATACAAATATGAGGGAGCGAATCGTATCATTGAGATATACAGCTTCACGGTCTCTTCTGATCATGGCCACCACTTCTTCACCAAAATATCGCTCATAGGTGCCGTCGCTCGATCCTGTAAAGCTGAATAAACTCTGAACGAGTAAAAGACCAATTCCCAGTCCGAAAACTACAATGAAACTTAGTTTCAGTGCCTGTAGCCGCTCCTGAATATTTTTTGCGCCGGAAAAAAATTGGTAAAGCCCTAAAACCATGAGAAGGGGAACACATAGTTCGATAAGAACCTGGATAGACGAAACAGCCCTGAATTTATCATACAGCGGGAAATAATCTATCATAAAGTCCGTGAGCAAGGAGAAATTCTTGCCCCAAGAAAGAAGCAAGGCCATAACACTTCCAATGAGTAACCACCATTTATATTTCCCTTTTACCAGGATCAGTCCCAGAATAAAAAGAAAGAATACTACTGCTCCAAGATAGGCCGGGCCTGCGGTACCCGGTTGCTCGCCCCAATAAAGCGGAAGCGCGCTGGAAAATTCCAAGGCCCTGCTTCTGGCCAGGCCTTGTTCGGTGAGATAATCATATGTTTTTGATTTCTTACCCAGGTTTTCTGAGCTAGCTCCGCCGTAAAGCCTCGGAACAAATAGATTTAGAGACTCCACAATACCGTAACTGTATTGTGTTATATACTCCTTGTCCAGACCTGCTGTTGATTCCCTGGGAGAACCGTCGGGCTGGATAGAAATTTCCGATGGACCCCTCGTACTCCAATCCGCGTATTCCTTTGTTGCTAATAAGCTTGTCGCATTGACGCCAATTCCTAAAAGAACTGCCGCCAGGAGTATTCCCAGCGCTTTAAAATAATGCCCCAGTGTTCTCTTGATAATCGCCTCTACCAGAAAAACAATCCCCAGCACCAATACGAGCAGCATAAAATAATAGGTCATCTGATAGTGATTGGCCGCAACTTCCAAGGCCATGCCCAAAGATGCGATCAGGAATCCCCAAATATATTTTTTGCGAAATACCAGCAATATTCCGGCTAGTAGTACCGGCAAATAACCCAGGGCATGAGCCTTGGCATTATGACCTACCCCAAGTATGATTATAAAGTATGTAGAGAATCCAAACGCCAAAGCGCCCAGAATGGCCAGTTTATAGTCGATTTTTAAGCAAGACAGTAAGATATAAAACCCAAGGAAGTAAAGGAATAAATAATCTGCGGGCCTGGGTAAAAAACGAATGATACGATCAAGATCTTTAACGTAGTGATGCGGATAACGGGCACCCAACTGATAAGTAGGCATTCCTCCGAATGCGCTATTAGTCCAATAAGGTTCCTCGGCTGCTGTTTTGCGGAACTCGGTCTGTTCCCTGGACATCCCGTTGTATTGCTGAATATCTGACTGTAAAATGGTTTTACCCTGTAATACCGGATGAAAAAATGCCAGGGCCACCAATACAAAAAAGACGAGGGTAAAAAAGTGGGTAAAAAGTGCTTTTACGCTGGTATTCATAAAAGTGCTATGGAATCAGTTTATTCCAGTTCTTCAAAGTCAATATACTCACCTATCTCTGAAGAATTATTGTTTTTTCTGGTTGGTTTCTTATCAATGGAAATATCTCCTTCGGCTTTATCATCTTCACGAACTGCCGACGCATAACTTCCGAACTGTTCTCTAAATCGCTCTTCTGTCTTCCTGGCCGCATAAACAAATAACTTTGGTGCAAACCACCTGGCCAATAATTTAAGAATATAGTAGACCAGTAAAATGACTAAAATAGTCTTTAAAAATGCCATAATGTTACTGATTTATATATCAAAAGTACAATTCCGACGTTGTATTATCAGTACAAAAGTCATAAAATAATAATAAAATAGACTTTATGGGGCACAGTTTTAAAGAGAATCTGCTTAGACTTCTCCCAATTATCTCTCTCGTCATTGCTCCCAATCTTGGGTTTTCACAATATACGGATGTAATAAATTCCAACAGGCCGGGCTTATCTGTAAGCGCCTACGCCGTTGGAAAAAGTGTAGTTCAGGCCGAATTTGGAGCTTATTACGAACAACAAGACCATTCCGATCTGATGAGCGACTCCAATATATTTGGAGCGGATCTCGCACTGCGATACGGCCTCTTGTTGGAAAACTTAGAAATTAACTGGGAGGGCAGCTTTCAGAATCAGGACATTAAATATACCGCACTCGGTTTTGAGGACTCCAGAACAGATTTTTCGCGAAATCGTTTGGGTCTAAAGTACTTGTTATACGACCCATACAAGGATCCCCAAAGAACTAAACCGAACCTCTACAGTTGGAGGGCGGATAACAAATTCCAACTCCGAAACCTGATACCGGCAGTGTCTGTCTATGCAGGTGCAAATTTTATTCTGGGAGATAATGCTTTTTTCATTGAAGATCCAACGGTTTCACCCAGGGTCCTGGTGGCGGCCCAAAGTCAATTAACACCTAAATCTGTCCTGATCATAAATCTGATCTACGACAAGATAGGCACGGATTATTCCGAACTGAGCTATACCATATCCTTTTCCAGGGCTTTTAGAAATCCGAAATGGAGTGCTTTCATAGAGAATCAAGGAATAGACAGCGATCGTTATTCAGATATTTTATTAAGGGCCGGGGTCTCGCATCTTTTCAATAAGAATTTTCAGGTCGACGCTAGCTTAGGTGGAAATTTTAAAACTACCCCCAGCAGGTATTTCGGGTCACTGGGTTTATCGTATCGACTTGATTTTCATAAAGATGCGCCTAAGGCAATAAATTCAGAGCCTGCAGGAGGACCTATTCGGAAAAACTCCATGAAAAAGGGTAAATCCAATCAGTTAGGAAAATCTAAAAAAGAGAGTCGCAAACAGCGGAAGAAAAACAAAAAACGCAAAAAAGATATAGAAGATTTTTAGATTTGATCCAACACTGGCCAGACAACGACTATTTATTCCGCTTATAGCATTAAACTACTCTCCCATCGCTGCCGCAACAGCTGAAGACAGACGCTTGTATGTACCATTCTGTAAGCGTTCTCGAATTGCTGAAAAGGCATCAAGAGTTGCTTCGATATCCTGCATCGTATGGGTTGCAGTTGGAATCATACGCAGTAGTATCATTCCTTTAGGGATAACCGGGTAAACCACTATAGAACAGAATATTCCGTAGTTTTCCCTTAAATCTCTTACCAGGGCCATTGCCTCGGGAATACTACCGCTCAGATAAACAGGAGTCACGCAGCTCGAAGTACTTCCAATATCGAATCCTTTTTCTTTAAGCCCGTTTTGAAGTGCATCGACATTTTCCCAGAGTTTCTGCTTTAACTCCGGACGTGTCCTCAGCATTTCCAGCCTCTTTAGCGCACCCTTAACAAAGATCATCGGCAGGGATTTTGCGAACATTTGCGAGCGCAGGTTGTATTTCAGGTAATCAATAATCTCTTTATCTGCTGCTAAAAAAGCACCTATTCCAGCCATGGATTTGGCGAAAGTGGCAAAATACACATCAATATCATCCTGAACGCCTTGTTCCTCTCCTGCCCCTGCACCTGTCTTTCCCAAAGTACCAAAACCATGAGCATCATCGACCAGCAGGCGGAAGTTAAATTCTTTCTTAAGCGCAACAATTTCTTTTAGCTTCCCCTGTTCACCCCGCATTCCAAAAACACCTTCGGAGATAACGAGTATGCCGCCGCCTGTTTGTTCAGCCATCTTCGTGGCTCTTACCAGGTTCTTTTTGAGGCTTTCGATATCGTTATGCTTAAATGTAAAGCGTTTACCAATATGCAGCCGTACACCATCTATAATGCACGCATGAGAATCCACATCGTACACAATTATATCGTCTTTAGAGACCAGTGCATCAATTGTAGATAATATGCCCTGGTACCCAAAATTTAAGAGATAAGCCGATTCCTTGTCGACAAATTTTGCCAACTCGTGTTCCAGTTGCTCGTGGAAATCTGTGTGTCCGCTCATCATACGCGCTCCCATGGGATATGCCGCACCGTGTTCCATGGCTGCCTCACCGTCCACTTTTTTGATTTCAGGCAAATTTGACAACCCCAGATAGTCGTTAATACTCCAGGTAATAACTTCTTTTCCTTGAAACTTCATTCTATTAGAGATCGGACCTTCTAGTTTTGGAAATACAAAATATCCTTCGGCCTGTGAAGCCCACTTGCCTAAAGGTCCTTTATTCTCAATAATTCTGTCAAATAAGTCTCTCATTTAGCTCGGTTTGAATTGTCGCCAAAATTATGGAATTTTAAGGAGCAATCATAATAATATTGTGCAATGATAAGTCGTTACAGGCTTTGAATTCAGGCCCTTCAGAATCAATAAATTACATTAAATACCTTGTAATGAGATAGTTAACAAAAAAGGCGATGAAATTCATCGCCCTTCTCCAATTGGTGGAATTATTATTACTTTATAAATTCAACTTTTTGCTTTTCTTCTATGTTTTTAGTATCAAAGAACCCTTGATCACGCATCCACTGATCACTGTAAATTTTGCTCATATATCTCGATCCATGATCTGGAAAGATAATCACAACCCGACTTTTCTCATCAAATTCACCTCGTCTATGCAGCTGTCTAACAGCTTGCATTACGGCTCCACTGGTATATCCTACAAACAAACCTTCTGTACGTGATATCTCACGCGCGGTATGCGCACTATCTTCATCAGATACCTTGATAAACTGGTCAATTACATCAAAATCCGTGGCATCGGGGATTAGGTTTTTACCCAAACCTTCAATACGGTAGGGATAAATCTCATTACTATCAAACTCACCTGTTTCGTGGTATTTCTTCAGAACAGATCCGAATGCATCAACACCTATGACCCTGATCTTAGGGTTAACTTCCTTGAGATACTTTGCGGTGCCAGAAATGGTACCTCCCGTTCCACTGCAAGCAACAAGGTGGGTTATTTGCCCATTAGTTTGCTCCCAGATCTCAGGTCCTGTTGTTCTGTAATGAGCTTCTATATTTAACTCATTAAAATACTGGTTGATATAAATTGAACCTTTGATCTCGTTGTGTAACCTTTTTGCCACCTGATAATAGGATCTGGGGTCGTCTGCGCTGACATGAGCAGGACATACAAATACCTTGGCGCCCATAGATTTTAGCATGTCGATCTTGTCCTTTGAAGATTTTGAACTGACCGCCAAAACACATTCATATCCCTTAACTATACTCACCATAGCCAGGCTAAAACCTGTATTACCCGAGGTGGTTTCAATGATTGTACTCTTTTCATTTAAAATACCTCGTCGCTCAGCCTCTTCGATGATATAGGCGGCAATCCGGTCTTTGGACGAATGCCCCGGATTAAATGCCTCAACCTTAGCATAGAAATTCCCTTTGAGGTTTTCTGCTATGCGATTTAGTCTAATGAGGGGGGTGTTTCCTATGAGTTCCAGGACAGAACTGAAAGCATTAATTTTATTTTCCATATGGATAGGTTAGCTCTCTGAATCCTTATGAAAGGATCAATAACGGTGTCAAAATTACTATTTTTTTTCCGACTGGGGTATTTTACCCTCTAAATCTAGTAAAAATGCGTATTCCCGGGCAGATTCCTTTAAGGCCTCAAACCTGCCTGATGCACCCCCGTGTCCTGTACCCATATTGGTTACCAGATACATCAAATTGCTGTCTGTTTTAAGATCCCTCAGTCTGGCTACCCATTTTGCAGGTTCCCAATATTGCACCTGGGAATCGTGTAAGCCTGTTGTTACCAGCATGTGCGGGTATTCCTGGCTTTTAACATTATCATAGGGAGAATAGGACTTTATATACTGGTAGTACTCTGAATCGTTCGGATTACCCCATTCATCGTACTCTCCCGTGGTAAGGGGTATTGTATCATCCAACATGGTGGTCACAACATCCACGAAGGGAACCGCCGCAATTACGCCCTTATATAATTCCGGTGCCATGTTTATCACTGCCCCAATTAGAAGTCCTCCCGCCGACGCCCCATAGGCGTATAGATTACTGGCGCTGGTATACTTTTTCTCGATCAGGTTTTTTGAGCAATCGATGAAATCTGTAAACGTATTCATTTTAAAGAGCAAGCGGCCGTTTTCGTACCATGACCTTCCAAGGTATTCACCGCCGCGCACATGGGCGATCGCATAAACAAAACCTCTATCGAGCAGGCTTAGCCGAATGGAGGAGAAATAAGGGTCAGTGGTGCTTCCATATGAACCATAACCGTATAATAACAAAGGACTGCTCCCATCTAACTTGGTAGCTTTATTATAAACCAGTGAAATGGGTATGCTGGCACCATCGGCAGCTTTAGCCCATATCCGTTCTGAATTGTAATTATTTGTATCAAAATTACCGCCGAGCACCTTTTGAACTTTCTTCACCTTCTGTTCCCGGCTTTTCATGTTAAAATCGATGATAGAATACGGCGTGGTCATCGCAGTATAGACATAGCGCAAGGTTTCACTCTCAAAATCAGGATTCACATGCGTGCCTGCTACATAAGTCTCGCTTTCAAATGGTATGTAGTACTCATCCTTCTTGTCCCATCGGACTATTTTCAACAAATTCAAACCTTTAACCCGCTCAGAAAGAACATAATATCTCTCAAAAATCTCTATGTTTTCAAGCAGCACATCTTGCCTGTGTTCTATAAACTCCTCCCAGGATTCCAATGAGGTATTCTCTTCGGACACCTTCATGAGCTTGAAATTAGTAGCTCCGTCCTTGTTGGTAAGAATAAAAAACTGACTTGCATAGTGAAAAATAGCGTACTCCAATCCCCTTTCCCTCGGCGAAAAAATCTCAAAAGTACCATGGGGATCATCGGCTTTTAATATTCGATACTCCGATGTAAGCGTACTATTCGCTCCGATTACAATATATTTCCTGGATTTGGACTTATATATAAACGTATTGAAGGTGTCGTCCTTTTCTTCATATACAAGGAAATCCTCCTCAGCTGAGGTTCCCAATGTATGCCTGTAGATCTTATTTGCACGCAAAGTAACCGGGTCCTTGGCAGTATAAAAAAGTGTTTTGCTATCAGCAGCCCATACTGCAGATCCGGTGGTATTCGGAAGCAGATCATCGTAAATTATTCCAGTCTCCAGATTTTTGATCTGAATATTGTATCGTCTTCTGGCAGCAGTATCCGTACCGAATGCAGCTAAATTGTTGTCCGGACTTACCGATATAGCTCTCAGGTGAAAATATTCATGTCCTTCGGCCATTTCATTGCAGTTGAACATCATTTCCTCAACTGCACCGGCTTGGTCCTTCCACCTTATATATAAAGGGTATTCCCTTCCAGTCTCAAATTTGGTCTTGTACCAGTAATTATTGTATTTATAGGGGACGGTCTCATCATCTTCCTTAATTCGGGCCTTCATTTCATCAAAAAGAAGTTGCTGAAAATTTTTGGAGTGTTTTGACTCGTTGTGATAATATTCATTCTCTTCCTTCAAATAGTCCAGGACCTGGGGATCCTCACGTTCATTCATCCAGAAATAATTATCGACTCGCTCATCTCCATGAATCTTAAGTTTTTTCGGAATTTTAGCCGCAATTGGTGCCGATTTTGACCCCATCTTAGTGTTTGGATTTGGTGTAAGGTGCCAAAAATACTATTTAATACGATAAATAAAGATCATTTACCAGACTTTAGAAATTGGCTTAATTGATCGAATTAGTACATTTGGGATACAATCTGTAAAAAGCGAATATATGTTAGGTGATCTTATGGGAATGATGGGGAAACTCAAGGAAACCAAGGAAAAAGTTAAAGAAGCTAAAGAACAATTGCACAATGTAATACTGGATGAGCAATCTTCCAACGGACTTCTTTCGGTTACAATTACAGCCAATCGCACAATTAAATCTATTCACATAGACGAGAAACTGATGGAAGATAAGGAGCAGTTGGAGAACCTATTGATTATCACAATAAACAAAGCAA